>WTGT01000236.1 GCA_011523445.1 Paracoccaceae bacterium | reverse complement strand
GGAATTTAGTACTTCTATTGAAAACGGTCCAAGATCCCGTTGTGAAATCCTGTAATCGTGTACCGACAGCAATCACGAGATCGGCTTCTGCAGCAATATTGTTGGCTGAACTTGAACCGATGACACCAATGGGGCCAATATGGGCTGGATGATCATGCGTAAAAGTACCCTTGCCTGCGATTGTTTCAACTACCGGAATGCCTCTGTTTATTGCCAAGGCTTCCAGCTCAGCTTCGGCTTCGGAATATTTGACACCTCCTCCGGCAATCAGAATGGGATTTTTTGAGTTCCTGATCATTTCAACCGCTTCCGATATACTTTTAGTATCAGGTCGGGGTCGGGGAATTTTGTGGATAACTTCCCTGAAAAATTCTACAGGGTAATCAAAGGCAAGCTCCTGGGTATCCTGACAAAGTCCAATAAATGCCGGTCCACAATCCGATGGATCGAGCATGGTGGCAATTGCCTGTGGGAAAGAGGAAATGATCTGCTCTGGATTGGTGATTCTATCCCAATACCTAGTAACAGGTTTGAAGGAATCATTAACCGATATGGTTGGGGAATTAAAATTTTCGACTTGCTGCAAAACGGGGTCTGGTCTTCGATTGTCAAAAATATCTCCGGACAATATCAAAACCGGCAATCTGTTTGAATGTGCAACTGCAGCTGCCGTTACCATGTTCGTAGCTCCTGGGCCAATGGAACTTGTGGCAATCATCAACTGCTTGCGCTTTTTGGTTTTGGCATAGGCAATAGCCGCAAGGGCCATGGCTTGTTCATTTTGCCCCCGCCATGTTGGAAGTTCGTCCTTTACATTCTCTAGTGCTTCCCCCAGGCAAGTTACATTGCCATGTCCAAAAATGGCAAATACGCCAGCAAATAAAGGAACCTTTTGTCCTTCAATTACGGTGTATTGATTACAAAGATATCTTACGATTGCCTGCGCAACCGTCAGTCTAACGGTATTTTGTTCCATTTTCTGTCTTCTTCCTAGAACTATGATGATTTCATTTTTTAGATGTAATATATTCAAAATATCAATAATATGACATTATCCAATGCCTGCAGCCAATTCTTTAGGGCTACTGATCCAGATTATAGTTGTTTTCCGGATTGAGCCTTGATTAATACACTTCGTGCCATCTCAAGGTGCAATCTTTCAACCATTTTGCCATCAACCACAATGACTCCCTTGCCCTCTGATTCTTTTGTCGAAAAGGCATCGACAATTTTCTGAGCCTCTTTGATTTCCTCTTCGCTAGGAGAAAAAACCTGATTGGTGGGATTTACTTGGTTTGGGTGTATCAATGACTTCCCACTCATCCCCATTTCCCGACCACTTCTGGCTTCCTCAATGAATCCCTCTGGATCTGAAATATTGTTGAACACTCCATCTACGACGTCAAGCCCATAGGCCTTGGCAGTTGCCACAACCACCATCAGCCATGGAACAAGATATTTTCTGTTTTCCCCGGGTATCACTCCGGAATCCTTTACAAGATCGTTGGTACCGATGACAAAACCCTGAAGATTATCCAGTGTTTTCTTTTGTAAACCTATATCATTGATATTTGAAATCGATCCCGGAGTTTCGATCATAAGCCAAATACCCAAATCCTTATTCCTGCTGTGTTCCAGTACTGCACCTGAAGTTGTCTCCACATCCCGCCCATCATTTATCTTGGGTATTAGGACGCCATCTGGGGTACATCTATTCAATACCTTTAAATCATCATGCCAGAATGGTGTTTGCCTACCATTGATCCGCAATATCTGTTCCCTGGAACCAAAGCCACCCTTGTTCAATTCCTCAATTATTTTCAATCTGGCTTCATCCTTAGAATTTGGTGCTATTGAATCCTCAAGATCAAATAACAGCATATCTGTTGGGAGGGTCCGTGCCTTGTTTATGGCCCTTGTATTAAGGCAAGGAATATATAGGGCTGATCTTCTGGGTGTTAGGTTCATCGCTTTCTTCTTGAAAAGGTAAAACTTGGGAATAGTAATGGAATTCAGATTTTTTTGCCTAAGTTTCTATAACGGCAGTTGAAAGTACGGATTTAGACTTAATGGGAACTCAATATTTATCAATATTTTGGAGATCCTTAATTATAATCCCGAGCAAATTTAAATTCACATGCATTTCCCCTCACCAAAACTATCTTTACAAAACCCTCTATGACCTAGTTATAGATTGTTCCAAATTACTGAAATTCTTCTCGATTTCCTTAAACATTTTCGGATGTATAAATCTCAAATCCAAGAGTTACATGTCGTGCCCCCATTTCAACACCTGCCCGTCTAGCCTTAATCATGGTAGCGATAGTCTCACATGCAAAAGCCTCCATCGGATGAGAAATGACCATTGTCAACACACCATCAATCAATGCAGTGCGTGTTTCATCAATGAGTTCATAACCAACAGCAACGAAACCCTCCCTTTTTGGTATATCCCTCAAAGCTATTATAGCCCCAGTTACCCCACCTCCTGAAACATAAAGCCCACAGAGATCTGGGTGGTCTTTCAAAAGACCTTCTACAAGTTCATGAGCAGCTGTAGCAGATTCGTAAGTAACTAGAGGTTCAAGAATAATAAATTTCGAATTGTGTTCCCTAAAATAAGACCGGAAACCACTTTCGTTCAACTCCTGATTTCTGTATCGGTAATTTCCAAGTAGAATACCAACCTTACCTGGGGATTTGACTATATTATCAAAAGCCCAAGCTGCAGTACGACCTACTTTCCAATTATCCAGACCAACAAAATTTACATTTCCCTGAGCCGAAAGCGGACCAATCAGTGCCGTTACAGGTACACCTTTGGCCATTACAGCGTCTATGGTTTCAGATATCACAGGGTGCTGTGCGGCAACAAGGGATACTGAATCACAAGTATCTCCGAGGGAAGCAAGTCGCTCGGCAACCCGGTAAGGTGAAAGGTCAGGCAGAAATTCAAGTGAGAGCTCTATGTTTTCATTGGTACGCTTTGATGCCTCAGATATCATTGCATCACCCATATTGCGGTAAAAACGACGCTCTTTCTGCTGCAACAAAATACCTAATTTATACTTTTCCCGACTTTTTATCACAGAATGCTTTATCGTACCCAAACCATAAAACCCTATTTCCTCTGCTGTTGCCAAGACAAGCTCTTTTGTTGTGCCTCGAACAGAATCAGGTTGATGTATAACCCGATTAACTGTCGATACAGATACTCCAGCGGCATGAGCAAGATCGGGAATAGTTGGGCGTTTCATTAAATTCATCTCATTTCATATCAAATTTTAATCTATATGATACAAAATGATATGAAAAACAATGTTCAATTCATACCAAGTTGACGAGATAAGGGTAAAAAATAGAGTGTAAATGAAAATCATTTGAATCAATGGGTGCTGATTACCGCACTAGGAAATTAGGCATGGATGATCTGAAATTCGGTTCTCGTGACAAGCGAGGCAATTGGTCGCCTGATGTTGCTCCGCAAATAGCTCCATTCTGGACTGGTGAATGGAATCGGGTGGGAAATTTTTTGAAAGATTTCTTCTGGCCTTGGAACACATTCCATATGGTATGTGCGTTGCTTTATTGGGTTTTCGTCATTCCTGATATAGAAACACTTAAGACCATTACATGGGGGTGGGTGCTTTATCTTCTTATTGTTAATCTGGCCGGAATTTTTTTACTTTATGGTGGAATCGAACTGTTTTATTATGTCAAGCGTAAGCAGGAGATACGGTTCAAATACAATTCACGATTTCCCTCCGAAAACCCCTCTGATGTATTTTGGTTCAAGAGTCAGAATCTGGATAATTTTCTTCGTAGTTTCTTCATCGGCATTCCCATCTGGACTGCGGTTGAAGTGGTAATTCTATGGTGTTTTGCCCATGGCATTCATTTATTTGGATGGGTCAATTGGCAGGATAATTGGTTCTGGCTGGTTATTTTGACTTTGCTGGTTCCAGCTATCCATGAAATTCATTTTTTCTTTATTCACCGCCTGATCCACACACCAATTCTTTACAAATA
>WTGT01000229.1 GCA_011523445.1 Paracoccaceae bacterium | reverse complement strand
CATTGCATACCCCCCTGATGTCGGTAACAAATGCCATCTCCGGTATCATCATCATCGGAGCCATACTTCAGATCGGTACTCTGAACACGACAATCCTTATCCTTTCGGGGATTTCACTTCTGATAGCCACAATAAACATTGTCGGTGGGTTCTACGTAACCAGACGAATGTTGGCAATGTTTCAAAGGAGCTAGAGGTTAGGTTATGTCTGAAGGATTATTGGCTTCCATTTATATAGCAGCCTCTGTTCTGTTTATCCTTTCCCTTGGTGGTTTGTCCAATCAGGAAAAGGCCAAAAGGGCAATCTGGTACGGGATGGTTGGTATGGCCATCGCTGTCATTTCCACTTTGGGTTCCATTGCCTTTGTTTCAGAAGACAGTTTGCTGGGTATTCAGAATATTGAAATCATAGGGGCAGCACTCCTTGTAGGTTCCGTAATCGGAATCATCGTGGCCCAAAGGGTCGAAATGACCGGAATGCCCCAATTGGTTGCCGCCTTGCATTCGTTTGTCGGCTTGGCGGCAGTATTTACGGGTATCAATGCCCAAATAGTCGTTGAATCCGTTCATGTACTGGGTAACAACCAGGAACTTTTCGGGTTTGCCAAGAAAATCGTTTCCAAGGATGCCGTCGAGTTAAACATCTTGAAAATAGAAGTGCTTTTGGGTGTGTTTATCGGAGCAATTACCTTTACCGGATCAGTCATAGCCTTCGGAAAACTTGCCGGCAGAATTACCAGCAAACCCTTTAAATTCCCAGGAGGTCACATCTGGAACATTTTGTTGCTACTGGCCTGTATTGTTCTTGGTTATTTTTACTTTGTTGGGGATCAGGGTGTAGATCTTCTCGTATATGTATCGATTTTGTCGGGTATTATCGGAATATTGCTTATCATGGGTATTGGTGGGGCCGATATGCCTGTTGTTGTTTCCATGCTCAATTCCTATTCGGGATGGGCTGCAGCCGCCATTGGGTTTACCCTTAGCAATGATTTGCTGATTGTAACCGGTGCCTTGGTAGGCTCCTCGGGCGCTATACTTTCCTACATCATGTGCCGGGCCATGAACCGAAACTTCGTTAGTGTCATACTTGGTGGCTTTGGTGGAAGTGGGGAAGCGATCCAGAGCATTGGGGGAGAGCAAATTGCCATAGATGCAGATGGAGTAGCCACCCTGATTTCGGATGCTGACAGTATTGTCATAGTACCAGGCTATGGTATGGCAGTTGCCCAAGCCCAGGGACCAATCAGTGAATTGACCCAAAGACTTGTCGCTCAGGGCAAGACAGTTAGATTTGCCATTCATCCAGTTGCTGGAAGGTTGCCCGGACATATGAATGTTCTTTTGGCAGAGGCCAAGGTCCCTTATGACATCGTTCTGGAAATGGACGAAATAAATGAGGATTTTCCGAGTACTGACCTGGCCATCATTATCGGATCCAATGACATAGTCAATCCGGCAGCACAGGAAGATCCCAATTCACCGATTGCTGGGATGCCAGTCCTTGAGGTTTGGAAGTCCAACCAGGTGATTGTCTCCAAGCGGGGTCAGGGAACCGGCTATTCCGGTATTGAAAACTCCCTGTTCTTCAAGGAAAATACCCGAATGTTTTTTGGCGATGCCAAGGATTCAGTCAATAAGCTGTTGACACTTATTTCCTGAAACTGAGTTTTGTTGAAGATTTAACGTCCTCGAATACGGGGATCAAGTGCATCACGTAGCCCATCACCCAAATAGTTGACTGACAGGACGGTAAAGGATATGGCGACACCGGGCCATAGAACCCTCTCTGGGAAACTCTGCAGATAATCGGTAGCATCAAACAGCAATCGGCCCCAGGTCGGAAAATCTGATGGAAATCCCAATCCAAGGAATGAGAGGGCCGATTCGGTAATGATGGCATTGGCAATACCGATGGTGGCCGAAACCATTATTGGAGACAAGACATTCGGTAGAATGTGCCTGAGAATGATCCTGCTGGAAGGAGTACCGATTGATTTGGCAGCCAATACGAATTCCCGTTCCTTGATGGTCAGGACATCACCCCTGACAATCCTTGCTGCCTGCATCCAACTGGTAATCCCGATGACAAAGACAATTAGGATGAATATACCGGTTTCAGGTCCAAAGGCTGCCCTCAACGGATCTCTGAATAGCAAGATGATAACAAGGAGCAGGGGAAGTATTGGCAGGGCAAGAAACAAATCGGTCAGTCGCATCAATGGTCCGTCCAGCCATTTGACGAAACCTGCTAATACACCAACTAGCGTTCCTAGTATTAGGGAAAGCAACATCGCAGTGATACCAACGGCAACAGTGGTTTGCCCACCGACAAGAATTCTGGCAAGGGTATCTCGCCCCAATTGATCGGTTCCCATGGGGTGGGCCAAACTCATGCCCTGATCCCTCGACAGAATATCGATGTATTGCGGATCAATGGTCCAGACAAATGGTCCCAGAAATACGGCTCCCATGATGAACAGGAAGAAGATGGCTCCAAATAAGGCACCCTTATGGGTCTTGAATTGATCCCAGATGTCTCGCCATTGGGATGATGGCGCCGATTGCAAGGTAATGGAGGTGGTCACATCACTCATATCTGATCCTCGGATCAAGGATGCCGTACAAAATATCAGCCAGCAGATTGAAGAGAACAATCAAGACGGCAAAAATGAAGGTCAGGGTTTGAACCATGGGTATGTCGTTGGCCTGAATGGCCGTAATTAGAAGTTGTCCAAGCCCATTTACCTTGAACACCTGTTCGGTAATGATGGCTCCACCAAAGACGGTGGGAACACCTATGGCAATGACTGTCACAACGGGTATCATTGAATTCCTAAGGACATGAACCAGAAGTACGACATTCTCCCGCAAGCCCTTGGCCCTGGCGGTACGTACATAATCCTGATTCAGATTGTCCAGCATGGAGGCCCGCATGAAACGGCTGATTTGGGCGGCATTGTAAAGGGCTAGAACCATGGTTGGCATTATCATCTGCTTGATCTGTACGATCAGACTGCTCCAGTCGGTAACAACATGAGTCGTGTCATAAATGGATGGGAACCAGCCCAGATGGACAGAAAATATGACAATGAGCAAGACGCCGGTGAAAAAGGTAGGGATCGAAAATCCAACCATTGAAACAAAGGTTCCAATCTGATCAAACCAACTGTATTGCCTGTAGGCCGAAATTATGCCAATGGGGAGGGCAATGATTGTTCCTATGACATAGGACATTCCGACAACCCACAAGGTCTGGGGTAGTCTTTGAACAACGATATCCATGACTGGTGATCGGGACTGCCAGGAGATTACCCTTTGCCTGTCTCCCGAGAAATCAACTCCAGTCAATTCGGTCAGAAGATGCAGCGGTTCATTGATGAAGAATTGCTCAAGCCAGAGAAGAAAGCGTATGTGAAAGGGTTCCCCCAATCCGAGGGCAAGACGGATTTTTTCCCTCACCTCAGGTGGGATGGTCAGGGGGAGTTGAGCCGTAGGATCACCAGGGGCCAGGTCAAGCAACAGAAACAACACCAGACTGATGAAAAACAAGGTTGGTATAGCCAACAAGGTTCGTCGAATAGTGTAGTTGAACATCTTGCTAGATCAGAACTTGATATCCAGGGTCCTACGGCTCAGGAGACTCAGGGTTTGAACCCTGAGCCTTTGGCTTAAATTACTTCCTGTGCCAGTCGGCAATATTCCAGAGTTCGGAATCCCATGGATTCAGAACCACACCACCGAGCGAGTTGGAATGAGCGGAAACCCGACCACGATGGATCAAGGGAATCATGATGTATTCCTGCATCAACTGATCGTTCAATGCCTTGGACAACTCGATCCTTCGATTCAGATCACCGGTTTTGGAGAGCTCGCTGAGATTGGCATCATAGCCGTCATCACAATACCGGGGAATGTTGCCGCCCTGCCAACCGTTATCCGGTGATGGCTCACGACCACATTTCCAAAGGTTGAAGTAAGGCTCTGGATCGGTACCGTCAAAGATATTGGTGTACATTTCAACATCGGCAAAGAACTTCTGGAAGGTATCAGGGCTTCCCGGATC
>WTGT01000309.1 GCA_011523445.1 Paracoccaceae bacterium | reverse complement strand
AGTATATATCAACCAACGCAAGAGAGTTCCGGTCTGGGCCAACAAGTTTACAAGTGACGCCCTGCTCGCCCGTTTCAATTATGCCTTTATTCAACCAGAAGGAAGTCCCTACCCACCGATTTTGGAGCTGAATAGCCTTCAGGGACCAATAAGTATTGATGGTGAGGCAGGTTCAATCGAATTCGTTCCTTTTGCGGTAGAACATGGGAATATCTCAAGCTATGGGTTTAAAATTGGACCACTGGTTTACCTCCCCGACATATCAGAAATGAATGATGAAGCATGGTCATTTGTTCAGGATATCCCATGTTGGATTGTCGATGCGCTGAGAAGAGAGCCTCATCCCAGTCATTCGCATCTTGCAAGAACTCTGGAGTGGATAGAAAAAGCTTCTCCGAAACGGGCAATCCTAACAAATATGCATATCGACCTAGATTATGAAACCATATTGAATGAAACGCCGGATAACGTAGAACCTGCCTTTGATGGTCTTACCATATCCTTTGAGGTTTGACTTGCAAATCCTCCTTGAAGTTACGACACCGATATTCCTGATAATAGGAGGTGGGTACCTCGTTACCCATTTTGGTTACATGAAGCTGTCGGCCGCAGAAGGTCTGATGTTTTTTGTTCAGAACATCGCCCTCCCGGTCATGTTGTTTAATGCAATGTCCAAAATCGATCTTGGTGTCGGTTTTAATTTTAAATTCCTGCTTTCCTTTTATACTGGATGCCTGCTGAGTTTCATAATTGCCCTGACCATTACCCATTTATATTTCAAACGCTCCTGGGAAGATTCTGTTGTTATTGCTTTCGCTGCCCTGTTTGGTAATACGGTACTATTGGGTCTTGCTGTAGTTGACCGTGCGCTAGGAACGGATTCATTAACCGGAGCCTATATTATTGTAGCTTTTCATGCACCCTTCTGTTTTCTTGTGGGCATAACCACCATGGAGTTATACAAATCACGTGAGAAGACAGGCCGTGACCGTCCTGTAATTGTTTCGCTAATATCGCTGATTTGGAAAAACGCCATCCTGATGGGTATGATTCTTGGACTGATTTTCAACTTATTGGGATTGAGTCTTCCCGAAGTCCTGGCAGTACCTGTGAATATGGTAGCAGGGTCTGCCATTCCTGCAGCACTGTTTGCACTGGGTGGAATCCTCTCTCAATACAAACCCACCGGTGATTTTAAAATCATTGCAATGGTTTGCTTTCTGACCCTGATTTTTCATCCATTCGTTGCCTGGGTATTGTCAAGCCTTGTCTTCGACATCCCCAAGCCACTCATACAAAGTGCTGTAATTACAGCCTCAATGCCCCCCGGACTGAACGCCTTTATCTTCGCTTCGATTTACGGTCGAGGTACCAGAATTGCTGCGTCCTCGGTACTGGTCGGAACAATCATGGCGGTCTTTACTTCGTCCATTATCCTTTATCTTATAGCCTGAAATCATCACTAGCTGATAAAGGTAAATCCAACACTTACTGTTGCAGTGATGAATTACAAATCATCCACAAGAGAATTGTGGATAACCGAGATTTAACTTGGTGAAATTCCCCGCAATCGTTCTGACCTTCTTCGTAGTATTTCGATTGTTGAAAGAAGTAATACAGATAGGGTTATCAAAATGGTTGCTATGGCCAAAATGGTTGGGCTGATCTGCTCCCTCAGGCCATTGAACATCTCCCAGGGCAAAGTTTTCAAACTTGCTGAACCGACAAAAAGAACAACCACGACTTCATCAAATGATGTAATGAATGCGAACAACCCACCTGATATCACGCCTGGCAGTATCAGGGGCATCTGTATTTTGAAGAATGTCCTGATTGGCCCTGCCCCCAAACTAGCAGAAGCTCGTGTCAGACTTTTGTCAAATCCGGTAAGCGTGGCCGTAACGGTAATGATGACAAAGGGAATCCCAAGGGCAGCATGGGCCAGGACGACCCCGATATAGGTCCCTTGCAAGCCAATTCTTGAATAAAAGAAGTACATGCCAGCAGCTGACAGGATCAGCGGAACAATCATGGGTGAGATCAGGATGGCCATGATGGTCCGGCGAAAGGGTACATGGCTTTGACTGAGCCCGATAGCGGCAAGAGTGCCAAAACCAACCGACAACAATGTAGCTACGGGAGCAATTCTGAAGGAGTTGTACATGGCAACCTGCCAATCGGGATTGGTGAAAAAGTCCCGGTAATGTTTCAGGGAAAAGCCTTCGATTTCCAGACGGAGCATTTCCGGTGTAAAGGTAAAATAATTGCCGGCATTGAAACTGAGGGGCATGATGACCAGAATGGGAAACATGAGGAAGAAAAAAATCAATCCGCAAATGACCCTGAAAATGTAATACCAGGCCTTGTCGGATGTAGTATCATAGGGTTGAAAGTTTGCCATGTTCCTACCCCAGTTTCACATTATCTATACCTACCACGCGATCATAAACCCAATATAGGGCCAGTACCACGGCTAGTAGTATGGAGCCCAGGGCTGCACCCAATCCCCAATTGAGGGAAGATGAAATATGATAGGCAATTCGGTTTGAAATAAAGGTGCCTGTGGTTCCACCAACCAATTCTGGCGTGATGTAATAGCCAATCGAAAGAATAAACACCAGGATGGAACCGGCACCTATTCCGGGTATCGACTGGGGAAAGTAAACCCTTCGGAATGCTGTCCACGGAGTTGCACCCAGGGATTTGGCTGCCCTCACATAGGATGGATGGATGGTTTTCATTACCGAAAACAGGGGTAATATCATGAACGGTAGCAAAATATGCGACATTGCAATTATGGTGCCGGTTTGATTATTAATCAATTCCAATCGTTCCAGATTGGAAATCAAGCCTATTGCTACAAGGACATCGTTAATTACCCCCTCATTCTGTAGTAATACTTTCCAGGCAGATGTACGTACCAGCAATGAGGTCCAAAAGGGTAACAGGACCAAAATCAAGAAAAGGTTGGCGTATTTCAGTGGGAGATTGGCCAGTAAATACGCAACCGGATAACCCAGTAGCAAACAAACCAGGGTTATGGTTACCGACATGAAAAGGGTCCGGGAAAAGATTAGGACATAGAGTCTCTCGTTTTCAGATCTGAGTTCCGGACCATCTGATCCTTTTTTGAAATCGGCCGAATTGAGATAATATCCGTTGGTAAATGAAGGTGAATAAAGCTGGATTGTATCCCATACATCCGGCTCTGCCCAATCTTCGTCTGTGTCAAGGAAAAGCTCCTTGAACCTGATCTCAGGCAACTCGGAAATTACAGGGAGAAGTTTTTCCTCAAGAATGGCATCAGGAGAAGAAGTAGCCCCTGGAGATTTGACATCATTTGCCAGGACAACAAAAAGAAAATCGGAAGGTTTGGTTTTTTCTGAAAAATCATCATTTTCGATCAGGCGTGTCTTCCATGCATTGTATGCATCCCGGGTGTAACCATATTTTGTACCGTTTGCCAATACTTCCCAATAGTCAATAGAAGCCAATTCAGGTACTTGATCGGTGAGTGCCTTGCGATAGTCGTCAGCACCAAATCTCTTGATGCTTCGCCCCGATTTCCGGAATAATGATGAAATCCCGGTTTTTTCATAATTCAGTCTTGAACCAACCCTTGTGTGCAATTTCACTTCGGCCGCAATAGCCAAATCGACATAGAGATGCCAAAACAATTCGTTTGGTGGTTCCCAGTCTTCATTGATTTGTTCTGACTTCAAATATTCGGTTGTTCTGGGAAGTACTTCTGAAACCAGCTGGTTCTCAATGGAACGAAAAAGCATATCCCCAATGGGGATTATAAAGCTGATCAGAATGAAAATGAACAATGGGGCAATAAGCCCCAATGCTCTTAATTTTTGAATTCGCAGTGATCGCTGAACTTTACGGTGAAGGGAATTCCTACCGATAATAGAGTCAACATTAACCACTACAGGTTTACCTTGAAACGCAAACTTCAACCAAACTTAGTTGGCTAACCAAGCCTGGAACTTGGCATCTAGATCATCCCTGTAGTCTGCCCACCAATCGTAATTGAAATAGAATACGTTGTAGGCATTATCAGGATGACCCGGCATATGTGGTGCCATGTCAATACC
>WTGT01000071.1 GCA_011523445.1 Paracoccaceae bacterium | reverse complement strand
CAGCAATGGACAGCCTGCATCTCCCAAATCCTAATTCCATAAGTGTTTGTATACTTTTAAGTTGAGGATTCGTAGTGACGGTCTGTTCGTCCATAAGGATATTCTGACTGATTATTCCGATATGACAGGCGTTAGTTGCAACGAACGTCGGTATATCGTTTACCCTTACAAAAAAGACATCCAGTGGAAAATTCTGTGCCTTGCATACGAGCTGGTCCTTGCTCTTCAATAGATCAATACCGCATCGTTCCAGCAGGGAACGTGATTCATCTGCCAGTCGACCGGTTTTCTGAATTGCCAAATTAAGGCGTACTTCTTTATTCATTATAGATAAAACCAATAAGAATCTTTTGTGTTACTGATAAGTTAAACAAGGTGCTCATTCAAGATTTGACATGTATAGGAGTTAGGAACATCTGTATTATTCAAAAAATTTAGATCCCACTTTTCACATGGAAAATTTTGAAAAATTAACTCCCTTGCTTCAACATCTCTGACAGAAATAATAAAAATGAAGGAATTTTTGGTTGGAACCAGATCATTGCATTATGGCAGACACAGTAGATAAAGAAACCAGATCACGCATGATGGCTGCGATTAGGGGCAAGGATACAAAACCTGAAATGGTTCTACGCAAGGCATTACATGCCAGAGGTTTTCGTTATCGACTACATGGAAAGGGTATCTATGGAAAGCCAGATTTGGTTTTAAGAAAATTCAATACAGTAGTATTTGTTCATGGTTGTTTTTGGCATCAACATTCTGGTTGCCGTTATTCTTCCATACCATCATCCAACAGGGATTTTTGGCTAAATAAGTTGAATTCTAATGTTGCCCGAGACCAAGCTGTTGTTAACAAACTCCTTGAATCTGGATGGCGGATAGCAACGGTATGGGAATGCTCCTTAAAAACTCAAAATGATATTGATATATCGGTAGAGAAACTTGCTGAATGGTTGAAAAGCAGTAATTCAATATTGGAAATTCCATCTTCAACCAGTTATCTGGAGTAATTTGAAGGGTTTCGATTTAAACCATAACCCCGCAATTTACCAAATACAGAATTATAAAATTTATGTCTGAAACAGAATATAAACACATATTTGAGCCTTTGGATCTGGGGTTTATGACCCTTGAAAATAGAATAATAATGGGTTCCATGCATACCGGGCTTGAGGAAACTAAGGATTGGAACAGAGTAGCTACCTTCTATTCCGAAAGAGCACGAGGAGGTGTAAGCCTCATGGTCACAGGAGGTATTGCTCCCAATAAGGAAGGCGCGGTATTCCCCAATGCAGCCGGATTGTATTCAAGTGAAGACCTAGAGGGGCATAGATTTCTAACATCTGAGGTTCACAATGCAGGTGGCAAAATTGCAATGCAAATTCTTCATGCAGGTCGATATGCCTATGGCGAGAACTGTGTAGCACCATCACCAATTAAGTCACCCATTTCCCCTTTTATCCCTCATGAACTAGATGAAGAAGGAATTGAAAAGCAAATTGCCGATATCACTGATACTGCCATAAAAGCAAGGGAAATTGGCTATGATGGTGTGGAGATCATGGGATCAGAGGGATACTTTCTCAACCAGTTTTTGGTCAAGCGAACCAACCAAAGAACCGATCATTGGGGTGGCAGTTACGAAAACAGGATGAAACTGCCAATTGAAGTGGTAAAACGGATAGTAAATGCCGTAGGTGATGATTTCCTGGTAATTTATAGGCTCTCCATGATTGATCTTGTTCCTGATGGATCAAATTGGGATGAAGTTGTACTATTGGCTAAAGAGGTCGAAAAAGCTGGAGCCAAAATTATCAATACTGGCATTGGATGGCATGAAGCCAAAATCCCAACCATTGCGACAAGTGTTCCACGGTATGCCTTTTCCTGGGTAACCAAAAAATTGATGGGGAAAATTAACATCCCTATTGTAGCTTCCAATCGTATCAACTCTCCTGAGACGGCAGAAAAACTGCTTGCGGATGGATTTGCTGATCTGGTGTCCATGGCGAGACCCTTTCTGGCAGATGCAGACTTTGTTAACAAGGCCAAAAGAGGTCAATCAAAACTCATTGCACCTTGCATCGCCTGTAACCAGGCCTGCCTAGATCATACCTTCAACATGAAAATATCCACCTGTCTGGTAAATCCCAGATCCTGTCATGAAACTGAACTGAATTATGATTCAGCCACAGACCCAAAAAGTATCTGTATTGTTGGCGCAGGGCCTGCTGGCTTGGCTGCTGCAATCACAGCTTCCTTACGAGGGCATAAGGTTACTCTATTTGAGAAAGATACCAAAATTGGAGGACAATTGCAGTTGGCCAGCAGAATTCCTGGCAAGGAGGAGTTTATAGGTTTGCTGGAATGGTACAATACCATGTTGTCTGAGGCAAAAGTAAAACTTGTCCTTAGATCAAGCCCCGATTGCAAGGATTTGTTGGAGTTTGATCACATTATATTAGCAACTGGCGTAAAGCCAAATAAACCTCAAATCGAAGGTTTGGATCAATCCAACGTTGTTACCTACAATGAATTGCTTTGGGATGAATTTGACTCTGAGTGTACAACCTTTGCAATTGTTGGTGCTGGAGGTATCGGGTTTGATGTTGCTGAATATTTATCCCAAGAAGGTGATAGCCCTACCTTGGATATAGATTCCTGGAAAAAACACTGGGGCGTAACTGATCCGGAAACGTATCGAGGTGGCATTATTCCGGGTCCCCCAAAACCTATACCGATAAACAAAAAAATTACCTTGATGCAAAGAAGCACTAGCCGGATTGGTAGGAAGTTGGGAAAAACTACCGGATGGATTCATAGATCATCCCTGCAAATGAAGGGTGTAAGGATGATGACAGGTGTTACCTATGATCAAATTAACGAAAAAGGGATTTTGATTACAAACCACGAGGGAGAATCCGAGCAAATAAAGGCGGGTACTGTGGTTTTGTGTACAGGTCAAAATCCTGAACAGAGTCTTGCAAATGAGCTCTCCGACATCGGAAGGGAATTTCACCTTGTTGGCGGCTCAAAACAAACTGTCGGACTGGATGCCAAAATCGCCATTGACCAAGGTATTCGCCTAGCTATTTCACTTTAAAGACTTTACATTCTCTTTGCGTGGAGTGCTTACCGATCATTTTTGAAAAACAGAATGTAAATGATTTGACAGTAAAATTGGCTAAATCTCGTTAAATTACTTCCTAATGAATTTTCGGAAATTATTTTCTGCTTCTTCTGATAATTTGTGAAGAAAATCCCTTTGTCTTACACCTTCATCACCAACAGAAATACGACTATCATATAATTCTTTGAAAATTCTTTTGATTTCTTTGTCACTAATTATTGGTGATGTACCCCCTGAATCACCTTGATTTTCTTTTTTTGCTTTCTTTCGTGCATCTTCCAAATATTGGTTTGCTAGTTCCAATGCTTCATCAAAACTTCCAAGCATAGGTAAGGTTATTTTATCTTGCAACCGCCCCCTTAAAGCTGGCAATGCCTCTGAATACCTAGCTAAGGCATCAGGGGTAACTGCCATCACAAGAAAAAATCCTCTTGGTAAAGCGTCAATAATCGCACGAATAGCAGATAAATAGCTTACAAGCATTCTTGGGCTTTGGATTCCATCTTGTTTTTCAAGTTCATCTAACAGTAGAAAAATCCCATCAAGAACACCTGTTTCAATACTTATCTCAACCAAGTCTTTTAAAGCAGAAGTTTGTGCCTCAACTGTATCCAATCGAAAATTAACTCCAAGCTTTTCTCTATGGGCTTTTAGAATTCGTAAACCCAATAACCAATCCATTATGAGTTTCTCTATTTCCAATTCGTCTCCACTCGATTTAAGTTTGTCCAATGCTCTCCTCATATCATTGGACCGAACTTTTTCTAAATAGTTTTCTCCTTGGTGATCTTTGAGCTTCTGCTTGAGTTTTTGTAAATGTTTTATGCCTAATTCTTCGAATATGAAGCGTATAGTTGCAGAAAAATTTCTTTCTGGATTTGCTAAGTATCGAACTAGATAATTTCTTTGAATTTTTCAGTGATTCCCGCTTAGATTCTATACCCCTATAAACAGAGGGATTACGACGCTG
>WTGT01000248.1 GCA_011523445.1 Paracoccaceae bacterium | reverse complement strand
GAATACTTGTTGGAGAGTGAATGGAAGAGGTTGTCAAATTTAATCTGGATGGTGAAGAGGTTTTAGCCAAGGCTGGTGAAACCATTTGGGATGTTGCCTTTCGTAATGGCAATGAATTGCCCCATCTTTGTCATTCGGGTGAAATTGGATACCGACCTGATGGCAATTGCCGGGCATGCATGGTGGAGATTGAGGGTGAACGAACCCTGGCTGCATCTTGTATTCGTAAACCTACCGAAAACATGGTGGTCAAATCAGCCAATCCCAGATCAGTCAAGGCCCGTAAAATGGTCATGGAACTTTTGCTGGCCGATCAACCCGAAAAGTCAGTGGCACATGACCAATCCTCCCATTTGTTCAAAACTGCAGAGCTTCAGGATTTAACCTATTCGAGGTTCCCCCAGATAGAATCGGAATTGGTCGTTCCGATCGATGATTCGCATTCGGCCATGCGTGTCAATTTGGATGCCTGTATTCATTGTGGACTGTGTGCTAGGGCTTGTAGGGAAGTACAGGTTAATGATGTCATTGGAATGGCTGGTCGAGGTCGTACGTCTCAGATTGTCTTTGATTTTGCCGACCCGATGGGGAATTCAACCTGTGTAGCTTGTGGTGAATGTGTCCAGGCCTGCCCCACGGGTGCCTTGATGCCCGCATCAATAATGGATGAAAATCAAATCGGTGACAGTCAGGATTACCAGGAAGAAATAACCAGTGTATGCCCATTTTGTGGCGTAGGGTGTCAGATTTCACTCAAGGTTGACAACAATCAGATCAAATATGTCGATGGTCATTTGGGACCAGCCAATGAACAAAGGTTGTGCATCAAGGGAAGATTTGGGTTTGATTACATTTCCCATCCCCATAGATTGACCAAGCCCCTGATCAGAAAAAAGGGTGCGCCACCGAAAGGCTTGAATGTCGACCCGGGGAATTTTGATGATTTCTTCAGGGAGGCTTCATGGGATGAGGCCCTGGAATTAACGGCTGGACAATTTGGCACCTTGAGCAGGGAGTTTGGTGGTAAAACAATTGCTGGTTTTGGTTCGGCAAAATGTACCAACGAAGAAGCCTATCTGTTTCAAAAACTGATTCGACAGGGTTTTGGCCACAACAATGTTGACCATTGTACAAGACTATGTCATGCTTCGTCCGTTTCGGCCCTGATCGAAAATATTGGTTCGGGGGCAGTTACAGCTACTTTCAACGAAATAGAAAATGCCGATGTGGCAATCATTATCGGTGCCAATCCAATTGAAAACCATCCGGTTGCGGCCACCTATTTCAAACAATTCGCCAAACGTGGAGGGACGCTCATTCTCATGGACCCCAGAGGCAGCGAGTTGAAGCGTTATGCAAAGTACAATCTCAATTTTCAGCCAGGTACCGATGTTTCCATGCTGAACGCGATCATGCATGTCATCTTGGAAGAGGAATTGTATGATACTGAATATATCGGTAAATTCACCAAGAACTGGAATGCACTAAAAGCGCATCTTGCTGATTTCACCCCCGAGAAAATGGCAGAAATCTGTAAAATCGATGCCGCAACCCTACGGGAGGTTGCTCGGGTATTTGCCACTGGCAAGGCAGGAATGATTTTTTGGGGTATGGGGATATCGCAACATATTCATGGAACAGACAATTCCAGATGCCTGATTTCACTGGCCCTGATGTGTGGTCATGTCGGAAAACCCGGAACCGGCTTGCATCCCTTAAGGGGACAGAACAATGTCCAAGGCGCTTCGGACGCAGGCCTGATACCTATGTTCCTGCCGGATTATCAAGGTGTAGAGAATGATTCGGTCAGGTCAAAATTCACCAATGTATGGAATTCCGATGACTTTTCCTCGACACCAGGGCTTACGGTAACCGAGATAATCGAGGCAATCCATGAGGGCAACATAAGGAGTATGTATATTCTTGGTGAGAACCCCGCCATGTCAGACCCGGATGTGATTCATGCCCGTCAGGCACTTGAAAAGTTGGATTTTCTTGTTGTTCAGGATATTTTTCTTACTGAAACAGCCAATTATGCCGATGTCATACTACCTGCAGCCGCCTTTGCCGAGAAAAACGGAACGGTAACCAATACCAACCGCCAGGTTCAAATGGGACGAAAGGCAGTGGAAGCTCCGGGTGAAGCCATGGAAGATTGGTGGATAACAAATGAAATCGGCAAACGCATAGGTTTGAACTGGGATTACGCCCACCCATCGGAAATTTTTGCCGAAATGAAACTGACAATGCAATCATTGGACAATATCACTTGGCAAAGGCTGGAGGAACAGAATTCTGTAACCTATCCATGTGAAAGCCCGGAAGATCCTGGACAATCCATCGTCTTTGGAGACGGTTTTCCGACCAGTGACGGCTTGGCAAGCTTTACCCCGGCAAGTATCATTCCACCTGATGAACTGCCAGATGACGAGTTTCCGATGATATTGATTACGGGGCGCCAATTGGAACATTGGCATACAGGCTCAATGACTCGGAGATCCCGGATTCTAGATTCGATGGAGCCGGAGGCAGTTTGCTCATTACACCCCAGTACCCTCAGGAATCTTGGTGTTGAAGCAGGGTGTAATGTCAGACTTGAAACAAGAAGGGGTACAATTCATATCAAGGCAAGGGAAGACCGGAATATTCCAGTCAACTCGGTGTTTGTTCCTTTTGCTTTTGTTGAAGCGGCAGGTAACGTGCTGACCAATCCAGCTATAGACCCCTATGGCAAGATTCCCGAGTTCAAATTTTCTGCAGTTAAAATAGACATTCCTGTTGAACTGGAGGTTTAATGTCATGTTAATTCAGGTTTAGGATTCCGGGATCAGGAAAGAATGACAACCGCGGTATCCTATACAATTCCTGAACTCCTTGATCGGAATGCTGAGAAATATGGTGATCAAATTGCCAATAGGGAAAAGGAGTTCGGCATTTGGCAAAGCTGGACTTGGAAAGAGGTACAAAACAAGGTCGAAGAAATTGCACTTGGATACTTGGCCCTTGGAATAAAGGAAGGGGATCATATTGCCGTGCTTGGTCGCAATCGACCAAAACTGTATTGGTCGATGGTGGCTGCTCAAAGGATTGGTGCTGTACCGGTACCAATTTATCAGGATGCTGTCGGTGATGAAATCGGATATGTTTTGGGCCATTGCGAAGCTGTACTTGCCATTGCCGGAGATCAGGAGCAGGTTGACAAGATTCTGGAACAGCAGGACAAGTGCAAATCCCTGGAACAGATCATTTACCTCGACCCCAGGGGATTGAGGAATTATGATCACTCAAGATTGTATTCTTTTGCATCACTCCATGATGCCGTTGATGAGAACCGCAAAAAGTATGAAAAGGAATTGCTGGCAAGGCAGGAAAAGATAAGTCCCGAGAAGATTTGCGTCATATTGTATACTTCAGGTACTACCGGCAATCCCAAGGGAGTCGTTCTGAGTCATACAAATATTATTTCGGCCTCTAGGGATTCCTCGGAATTTGATTCACTTTCCCAAAAGGAAACAGTACTGGCCTATCTACCGATGGCTTGGGTGGGTGATTTCATATTTTCAATCGGTCAGGCTTATTGGAACGGATTTTGTGTAAATTGCCCTGAATCACCCCAAACCATGATGCACGACCTGCGAGAAATCGGACCAAGTTATTTTTTTGCACCTCCCCGGGTGTTTGAATCTCTTCTTACAACATGCATGATTAGGATTGAGGATGCTGGGAAAATCAAACGAAGTATGTTCCAATATTTCATGAAACATGCCCGCAAGGTTGGGGTTCCCATCATGACGGGTGAAAAGATATCACTGACCGAATCGCTCATTTACCGGATTGGTGAAATATTTGTATATGGACCACTTCGAAATGTTCTTGGACTATCACGGGTAAGAGTGGGATATACTGCAGGAGAAGCAATCGGGCCAGAGATTTTTGACTTTTATCGTTCAATAGGTATCAATCTGAAACAGCTTTATGGCCAAACGGAGGCATCGGTCTTTATAACCAGCCAGCCTGATGGTGAGGTTGAAGCCGATTCCGTAGGTGTGCCGGGTCAGGGAGTGGAACTCAGAATTGATGATCGGGGAGAAATTTTTTACCGGTCCCCAGGTACCTTTATAG
>WTGT01000002.1 GCA_011523445.1 Paracoccaceae bacterium | reverse complement strand
GGATTCAAAGGGTTGAAATCCATATATCATCAATGAATTTGACCAAATACGAGTCACTGATGAAACCCATCCCCTGTATCGTTCGGAATGATATGCTTCAGCTATCGGCAACTTTCTGATAAGCTGGTCGTTGAACCATTCTGGAATGATAATTCGAAATTGCTTCAGGAAATTCCTTGAACTTGGCCGCTTTGGACCAATCAAGACAATGGATCAGGATAAAATCCGGTATGGTCATGATCTCACCCATCAGGAAGTTCTCTAGATTCATGTGGGTAGCTATCTTCTCCAGTGATTGACTGAATTCCCATTTCAATGTGGGTTTTAACGAACTTACCCGCTTTTCAGACGGTAATATAAAACTGTGCTTGGCTGCGTTCCAGACACAAGTTTCAAGTTCATCAAGAAGCATGAATGTCAAACTATCCTGCTTGGCACGTGCAAATGTACCAGCCGGGAAGGTAAATGATGAATTGCTTTCAGCGAGATAAGTCAATATCGCAGTACTGTCCGTGATTACTTCAGAATCCACCACTGCAACAGGGATTTTCCCCTTGGGAGATAGTTTGAGCAACTCCTCGGTATGGGGTTGGGTCGGATAACTTACATAATTCAGACCGAGTTCCTCCAACATCCACAAGACCCTGAAGGCACGGCTGAGCTTGTGACCATAAATCTTGATGTCCATCAGTGATAACCTGCTATTCTGTGAAGGGTTCTTTCCATAATCACCTCAACGGGCTTGGTGCCCGAACCACGGATAATCTGATCAACCTTTGTCAATTCAAGTAAAGCCCATTCAGCACCTGATGCTCCCCAAAGTCTTGACTGTCTGAGTATATTGTTGCGGCGGGGGCCGAATAGTGGTGGTTTTATCTTGGACAATCCCGCCTCGGGACCGCTGGCATGGCTTGCCACGGTCAATATATTGCGAAATTTCCTTTTGGAAAACAAACAGACCCTGACCGGTTCACTGTCCTGCTTGGACAGTTTTCTGTACAACAGTCCCACTTCCTCCAGTTTCCTGTCGGCAACCGCTTCCAAAAGTTTGTCCAATCCGGCCTCTCCGAACTCGGGAACACAGGCACTTATTTCCTCTTCGCTCAAGGGTGCTAGATCCTCATATTTGTAGAGGGCCAGTTTTTCAATCAGTGATTTGATGGTCGAGGGTTCCTGTTCCTCAACCACAGCAACCAAAAGTTTCATGGCATCGGCATCCACATTTGTAAGATTGGCCTCTTTAAGGAGGAATGAAACATCCTGCTGGTTCAGGTTTTCAGTATAAATCCCAAGGGCAACCAGATCAGTGTCACTTTCGAATCTTTTCCGAAGGGTGGACGAAGGTCGCAAGCGGCTTGAAGTTACAATGATATGGGCAAAACCTTCTTTCCATTCATCCAATTCGGAAAAAATCAACTTGTTGTATTGATCCGATGCCTTTTCGAGACAAACAACCCTCTTGCCACCAAAAAAACTTTGGGCCCTCACCATTGATTCCAACAAGCCAGGCTGTTGGCTGAGATCGGTTGCTTCAATTTTATCCAACTGCATTTCCTGCATGGCATTCGGACCGGCAATCGAATTTATAATCCGGTCCCGATGTTGATCAACAAGTGCCTGATCTTCACCAAATATCAAATACCCGCTTTTCCAATTTCCTGTTTGCAAATGGGCAGGCAATTGGTTGGGATACAGTTTCATTGTTGGATGTCTGTATTTGGCTTTATCGCAATGATTCTGGTATAAATCCTGTCGGCCATCAACCTTCTGAGTCTGTTCAGGGCGTCATCCCTTGCTTCAAGATTGGCTAGAACCTCATTCCTTACTACTTCATAATCATCATCAACCTCTTTGGATGATGTCCATCTTGCCCGTGCATTAATGGTATCCGAGTAAACCAGATCACCATTGTTCAAATCAAAAAATGCCACCTTGGCCTTGCCGATCACTATGTATTGATACACTCCTCCTGATCCCTGAATGGGGCCACTTTCGTCCGTAATCACAAAGTCTACGGTCAGGTGATGGCTTCTTTCTCCGGTCGGTTTACCGAACTGATCAAGGAGGACCGATTCCAGTTTCCTTGGATCTAGATTACCGGTTACTGTAATATCGGTTTGATTGACATAGGATCCCCGTGGTGAATCCGGACCGTACAATGGAGAGAATTCACATCCAGCGACCAGCAAACAAAGTGTGACCAGCCCGATTATCTTCCATCTAGACAACAATATTCACAATCCTGTCAGGTACTACAATTGTTTTACGAGGTTCATTACCATCAAGATACCTTGTAACGACTTCATCTTCAAGCACCATCTTGAGAACTTGATCCTTTGGGAGACCCTTGGCAACTTCAATCCTTGATCTCAATTTTCCATTAATCTGAATCGGCATGGTGATTTGATCCACCTTCAGGTATTCAGGATCGGCATTGGGCCACTCGGTCTTGACCACAAAATCCCTGCCTCCCAACAAATGCCAGATTTCCTCTGCCAAATGGGGTGTTATGGGAGCCATAAGCTGTGCATAGGTTAACATAGTTGTCTTTTTCACGCTGGCACTGGCCTTGGACCTGGTCATTGCATTATACAGTTCATAAAGCCTTGCAATGGCCTTGTTGAAGATAAACCCCTCGATCTCCCTGGCAAATTCGTTTATGGTCTGGTGAAGGATTTTCTTAAGTTTCAAATCCTCATCGGGCGTTCCCGTATCGTCCATCGAATTTATATCGTTGGCAAGTCGCCATACCCGTTCCAAGTGCTTGGAAGCAGCTTCTACCCCAGTTGTTGTCCATTCAATATCCCTATCCGGAGGTGAATCCGAAACCATATACCATCTAGCAGTGTCTGCACCATACTGTTTGATCAAACCCTGGGGATCAATGATATTGTTTTTTGATTTTGCCATTTTGGCCGAAGGAATAATCTCAACTGGCTCTCCAGTACTTTTCAACCTGGCTTCTGTTCCCGATACCTCAACCTCGGTGGGAAAATGATAGATCGGTCGACCATTCTTGTCCCTGGTCTGGTAAATGGCATGATTGACCATCCCTTGGGTAAAGAGTGAATCAAAGGGTTCCCTGCATTTTTCTGACAAATGGCCGGTCAGTTGCATGGCTCGGGCAAAAAAACGGGAATACAGCAAATGCAGGATGGCATGTTCAATGCCCCCGATATACTGATCGACGTTCATCCAGTAATCAGCCATCGCCAAGTTTGTTGGTGTTTTTTCGTCGGGTGCCGTATAGCGTACAAAATACCATGAACTATCGACAAAGGTATCCATGGTATCGGTTTCCCTTTCGGCATCAGATCCACAATTCGGGCAGGTGCACTTCTTGAAAGTTGGATGATGATCTAGGGGGTTGCCGGGTTTCTCGAAACTCACATCCATCGGCAATTCAACCGGTAAATTTTCCTTTTTTTCCGGTACGATGCCACAATTGGGGCAATGGATTACCGGAATGGGACATCCCCAGTACCGTTGCCTGCTGATACCCCAATCCCGCAATCGGTATCTGACAACCTTCCTGCCTATTCCCCTATCCTCACAATGTGCTATGGCCGCAGCGATACCTTCGTCACCAGTTTGCAACTCATCGCCTGCAAAACCCCGTAAATATTTTACCCTTTGGGTTTTGGGTGGAACATAGGCCTCATAGGCCACAGGTGTATCCGAATCCTCGGGAAAAAATACATCAATAACCGGTAGATCATACTTTCTGGTAAAATCTAAATCCCTCTGATCATGGGCAGGACAGCCGAAGATTGCCCCGGTACCAACAGTATTGAGAATGAAATTTGCCACCCAAATAGGCAAGGATACATCGGGATCCAGTGGATGACAGACCTTGAATCCGGTATCCACACCTTTCTTTTCGAGCAGTTCAAGTTCTACCTCCGAAGTACCTGCCTGACGACAGTCTCGAATGAATTCCTCAACTTCAGGATTTTTCTTGGCAATCGCCCTAGCTAGTGGATGTTCCGGAGATACTGCTGCAAAGGTGGCGCCCATCAGGGTATCCGGTCTTGTTGTGTATACCGTAAGCCTGTCAATTCCCTCAGGACAATCAATGGTTTCAAAATCAAATTCCAGACCAGTGGATTTGCCGATCCAGTTTCG
>WTGT01000087.1 GCA_011523445.1 Paracoccaceae bacterium | reverse complement strand
GGATATCGGCACTTCCTATCATTTGGCTGTGGTCATTGATGATGCATTCATGGGTATCACCAATGTGACAAGGGGAGAAGATATTTTCGACTCAACTTTTATCCACAGGTTGCTACAGGAACTTCTGGGCTTGCCAGTACCAACATGGTCTCATCATGGGTTGATCAGGGATGAGGATGGCAATAGACTGGCTAAAAGAAGCCCATCCTTTACCCTCAGAAGCTTGTGGGACCAGGGTTTTACATCTGAGGAAATAATCGCCATGGCAGATAAACAATTATGTTGAGATTGGACCAGTATTTTGTTTCATTCTTGAATGATTGAATTGAAAGTCATGTTATCAGTCACTTTATTTAAATTGATGAAACAAGCCTTTTCAATTTGAAACTTTACTCATGACCAGTGTTGATGAAAAAGTAACCAAACTCTATACCCAGAGGATTCTGGAACTTGCCAGCAATATCCCTCTCCACAATCGTTTGGAGAACTATGAAGGGAGTTCCAAGGTTCGTTCTCCATTATGCGGTTCTACGGTTACAGTCGACCTTGTCCTCAAGGATGGCTTGATTTCGGAATTCGGACAGGACGTCAAGGCTTGTGCCCTTGGACAAGCAACAGCCTCCATTGTTGGAAGCAGAATAATTGGCAGATCCTTCAATGAAATTTCCCTGGCACGAGATCAGATGGAAGCCATGTTGAAGAAAAGGGGCGATCCTCCCGGCCCACCATTCGAAGAATTGGAAATCCTCTACCCTGCTCAGGATTATAAAAACAGGCATGCCTCAATCCTGCTGGTTTTCGATGCTACCCTCAATGCCATGGAACAAGCCCAAGGCAAAGATAACCATAAATCCCTTAACTAATCAGATCAAGCCATTCCTGCTCTGAAATAATTGTAATCCCCAACTCATTTGCCTTCTTGGATTTGCTTCCACTTCCAGGCCCGGCAATAACCAGATCTATGTTTTTTGAAACTGCACTGTAAACCCGTGCACCCAATGACTCGGCCTTGACTTGGGCTTCCTTTCTGGTCATTTGCTCCAGCTTTCCTGTAAACACCAGTGATTTTCCAGATACAGGAGTGTTTTCTGTTAAATCCGATTGTGGACTAGTAAAGGTCAGTTCAGGAATTAACTTGGCTATCCATTCGTTAAATACTTGGTTTTGAAAGGTTTCAATTATTGATTTGGCAATGATTTCACCGAGTCCACCAATACTTACCAAATCCTCCCATGCTTCCTCATCCCCTTCTGCTGCCTTGTCTACAGCTAATTTGAAATTTTCCCAAGTTTGGTAATGATCCGCTACAAGCTGAGAATTTTTAGAACCCAGATGTCTTATCCCGATGGCTGTAAGCAATTTGGCCAAACTTACGGTTTTTTTGCGTTCAATTTCCGAAAACAATTCTTGGACAGATCTTTCTCCCCAATTTTCCTCTTCCTCCAGATTGATACCTTTGCTCTTGAGGTTTTCTTCCAATAGGAAAATATCTCCCGGATTTTCAATCCACCTTTCTCCGGTATCAGGAAATTTACGATCGTAGAACTGTTTGATCATTTTGATTCCCAGCCCATCAAAATTCAAACCATCTATGGAGACAAAATACTGCAACTTCCCAAGCACCTGGGCTTCACATTCATATTCAGCAGTACATCGGTGGATTGCATCACCTTCCGGCCTGACCACAATATTGCCACATACGGGACAATTTTCAGGAAAAACAAAGCTTTTACTATCTGCAGGTCTTTTGGTTAAATCCACATCGGAAATACGTGGTATAACATCTCCACTGCGATAGACCTCGACGGTATCCCCAATTTTGATTTCCTTGCCATCCCTGATGGTTTCACCCCTTGAATCCAAGGCATTGATGAAATCCTCATTATGCAAGGTAACACTTGATACCTTGACCCCGCCAACGGAAACTTCCTTCAATTTACCGACAGGGGATAGGGCACCTGTTCTTCCAACCTGAATTTCGATATCCTCAAGTGTTGTCCAGACCTTTTCCGGGGGAAGTTTGTATGCAATGGCCCACCTTGGTGAAGTTGAACTGCTTCCCAATCTTTCCTGCAAACCCAGGTCATTGACCTTGTAAACGACCCCATCAATATCAAAAGGCAAGTCAGCTCGTTTGACCAATACATTGTTATAGTAGGAAATAAGATCACTACTTCCTTTACATAGCGCACGGTCCTCGATGACAGGCATTCCCATGGAATTCAATTGGTTGATTGCTTCCCATATATTGTTTCCGAGCGGTGCCGAAAGTTTACCCCAGCCGTGAGCAAAGAAAGAAAGGTTTCTGGATCTGGTAATTTCCGGGTCCAATTGTCTAAGCGAACCAGCTGCAGCATTGCGAGGATTGAGATACAATTTCGGGAGATTTTTCTTGCCTTCTTCCTTTGCCTTGTTGATAAGAACCTTTTGAGTTTTGTTTAATTGCTCAAAGTCAGCTTTCTCCATAAATACCTCACCCCGAATTTCCATAAACTCTGGACTACCCTCAAGTCGCTTGGGTATGGATTTAATGGTATTTACATTTTCTGTGACATCCTCTCCAATGTCACCACCGCCACGAGTTGCAGCTTGAACCAAAACTCCCTCCATATAGGTTAGTGAAATGGCCAACCCATCAAGTTTGGTTTCAGCAACATAGGTAATTGAATAATCATCATCCAAACCAAGGAAACGCTTTATTCTTTTTTCAAATTCCTTGATGTCCTCGTTGTTGAATGCATTATCAAGTGAAAGCATTACCTGGGCATGTTTAACCTTTCTAAATCCTCTTGCTGTATCACCCCCAACCTTATCAGTAGGACTGTTCTCATGCTTGAATTGCGGATACAATTTTTCAAGTTTGATCAGCTCCAACCTCAGCTGGTCAAACTCATAATCTGACATGATTGGTGCATCATCAGTATGATATGCTGAATTAGCCTCTATAAGCTTCAAGGTTAATTCATCAATTCGTTCCCTTGGATCGTATTTTGTATTGGTCAATTTCATGCTTTCATAAGTCGATTTCAAATAACGCATTGCTTAAATCGGTACTAACTTGACTAATACTGATTATAGCCTGAAAACGGGAGTAAAATACAATTCAATCAATTAACTGAAGAAGAAATGAAGTAAGGCAGGGAATTTCCCTGATCGACGAGTTAAATTAAATTATTGGGCTCATTTATCATTTCTGGCAACTATTTCCACTTGATTCGATTATCCAGGTCAAAAAATTGATTTTTGACCTCTTTTTGGGGGGGGGTATATATTTAGGTTGGAACCCCTTATTGTGGTAAATATCATCCACATACAAAGGGGCGGTAAAAACCGCCCCTTTGTATTCGTTATTCTTCCTTGATTTAGAAGGAAAAGGCAATTGCCGCTTCAAGCGTCGTGGTGTCTTTTGGAACGACTGTAGCTACGCCAGCGCCAGAACCTCTTTCCAAGCTTTCTTCGTCCTTCTTGTCAATACCGGCAGTCAGGGTGGCACCACCACCAAGATCATAGGTGAAATCAACCTCGATCTGCTTGGTCTTTGCGGTTCCAACAAAGTCACCATTAACTGAATCCTGCTCAAGCTTGAGTGTGGAATATCCAACCGAGAAGGTGGCACCCTCGCCTGCGGACATCGAAGCCTTGACACCCAGTCCTGAATGCTCTTGTGAGGCGGTAATGTCGGCAGATCCATCTACGGCAGCAGCATAATGCACTGTTGCATCACTAATCTCGGATTTGGACCAGTAGAAGAAAGTACTTACACCGGAAAGGTCGGTACCAACGCCGATGGCGAGTCCGCTCTCGGAATCCATGCCAACACCAACACTGATCGTGTTGATCGAGTGACTGACACCGACTGACCAGTCATTGTCCTTGGCCATGGCAGCTGCGTAAGCATCACGTGCATCAGTATCTGCAGTGAAATCTGCTGTTCGTGCAGGAATTTCAATTCCCGGATCAGCAGCTGTAATCCTAAAGCTTGTATCCCCAAATGAGCCTGACAGGGCCATGGTTGCATCATTCTCGCCGCCGAAGTGATCATCGGCAACGCCAAATCCACCGGCTAGGTCGATGCCCGGATCATTGCCACCAAACTGCAGCTTCCAGGAACCGTCGGCTCCACCAACAAATACATGGGAGCCCTTGAC
>WTGT01000106.1 GCA_011523445.1 Paracoccaceae bacterium | reverse complement strand
ATTCGTACTTTTCAGCACTCTACCCTCTTTGCCGAATTGACTGTTTTGGACAATGTTCTTGTTGGTACCCACATGATGTTCAAACCGAGTTTGACGGCAGCGTTCCTAGGTCGGGAGAGGCAATCAAGGGCAAAGGCAATTGAACGTGCCAATGAAGTACTCGAATTTTTTGGTTTGCAAGCATTTGTCGACCAACTCGCTGGTGAATTGTCCCATGGTCACCAAAGGGCTTTGGGGATGGCTGTCGCCATGGCTTCTCAGCCAAAAATCCTTCTATTGGATGAACCATTCACTGGGATGAACCCCGAAGAAACCCAAACCATGATGGGTTTGATGGGCAAATTGCGAGACACCGGAATAACACTTTTGCTGGTTGAACATGACATGACTGCCATTATGGGGCTATGTGACCGGATAACCGTAATGAATTTCGGCAAACTCCTTACCGAAGGCAAACCTTTGGAAATTCGTAACCATCCTGATGTTATAGAAGCTTATCTGGGAAAACAGAAAAATGCTTCTTGAATTAAATAACCTGGTTCTTTCCTACGGCTCAGTACAGGTCCTGAAAGACATCTCAATGGAGGTCGATAAGGCCCAGGTTGTAACCATAATTGGTGCCAACGGTGCGGGCAAATCAACCACCTTGCGTACAATCTCGGGCTTGGCCAAACTAAAATCAGGTTCAATCACTTTCGACGGTCATCGTATCGATACATTACCTGCCAACAAAATCGTGGCCATGGGTATAAGCCATGTGCCGGAAGGCCGAAGAATATTCCCTGACATGACGGTAGAGGAAAACCTTCGGACCGGGGCCTTCCTGAGAAAATCCCGAAGTGAAGTCGAAGACGATTTGGAAGGCATTTATTCACAGTTCCCCATTCTCAAAAGCAGACGAACAAAAAATGCCAAGACACTGTCTGGGGGCGAACAGCAAATGTTGGCAATCGGTCGGGCCCTGATGGCTAGGCCGAGAGTGTTGCTGATGGATGAGCCCTCAATGGGGCTTGCTCCCGTTATCGTTGATGAAATAAGAAAGATAATCGAACAGATAAAAGAAAACGGGGTAACCATTCTCCTCGTTGAGCAGAATGCCGAACTCGCTCTGAATCTGGCCAATTATGCCTATGTACTTGAGAACGGCAAGATTGCTCTTGAAGGACCGGCCGAGGAACTTCATGACAATGAACAGGTCAGGACAGCCTACCTTGGCATTTAAACCCGATCAGGAATTACAGGCTGCAATCAAAAGTGGGTGGAAGCCCTCTGATCTGAGATGGGAGAGATTACAGGAAAAGGGTAATATGAGATTGGAGGAAGACAGGTTTGTGAGTGCGGCATTAAATTTCCTGATGGCCCGCATCCTGGCGGGAATGTTCTTTCAAAGTACGGATTTGAGATTTCTTACCAGCCAGTCAAATATCACGTTTACTCTGAATCGATTGGGTTTCAGGAAGATGGCCTGCCGAAGTTACCGAAAACTTGTAAACAGGTGGAAAGAGCTTGGTACATTTGACCATAAGGATTTGGAGATCAAACCTCGGGGTCGAAGTTCTCTGTTTCATGTACGGATGGAAGCATTGCATTGGGACCAATATCGTCAAAATGTAGCATCCAGATTGCAAAAATTTGTTGAAGAAACCGGACAATGCCTTGACTGTTTCGTGCATGAACAGGAGATTCCCCATCGTTTGTTCAGCCGATGGAAGGGTGAGAAATATCCTATTTTCGATGATACCAGGAAGATATTGGGGGCCTGCCTGCTTGTTGCTGGAGGAAGTTGAAGTTTTAGAGTATTTTCACTCGACGCTTCGAGGGTTTCTTTTCTTCCAAATTCCCCATGTTCTTGAATTTTTCAATTCTGTCCCGACGGAGGGTATCGGGTCTTTTCTGGCCAATTTCCTTGAGGGTTGATCTCAAGGCTGTTCTAAGTGATTTATACATCTGTTGGGGATCACGGTGTGCTCCTCCGATCGGTTCGGACACTACCTTGTCCACAACACCAAATTTCTTCATATCGTTCGCTGTCAGTTTGAGAGCATTGGCTGCCGAACCCATCATTTCGGCATTTTTCCAGAGTATTGAAGCGCAACCTTCGGGACTAATCACCGAGTAAATGGCATTTTCCAACATCAGGTTGCGATCGGCAGTCGCAAGTGCAACCGCACCACCGGAACCTCCTTCACCAATGATTATCGAAATTACAGGTACGCCGATTTCAAAACTTTTTTCGATTGTTCGGGCAATGGCTTCGGATTGACCCCGCTCTTCAGCACCGAGTCCCGGATAGGCTCCTGGTGTATCCACCACGGTGATTATCGGAATTTTGAACTTGTCAGCCATCTCCATCAATCGAATTGCTTTTCGGTACCCTTCTGGCCTTGCCATGCCAAAGTTGTGGACCAATCTGGATTTGGTATCATGACCCTTTTCCTGACCAATAACGATGATAGACTTATCATCAAATCGAGCCAGATAACCCAGAACAGCTTGATCATCAGAAAAATTACGGTCACCTGCCAACAAGGTGCATTCCGTGAACAGGGCGTTGACATAATCCTTGTAGTGGGGTCGATCGGGGTGTCGGGCTACCTGGCATTTTTGCCAGGGAGTCAGTTTCTTGTAAATTTCCTTCAACTGCTTGTCGACCCTGTCGGACAACCGCTTCCTTGAGGCTTGGAGCCCCTCGTTTTTGTCAAAATCGGGTGTTGCCATCAATTCGGAAATCTGGACATCCAGATCGGCAATGGGCTTTTCAAAATCCAAATAATGTTTCATGTTTGTAATTCAGTTCACGCTTTGTGAATTGTTTGGTTGAAAAATTTAGCAATAATTTAATGGTATTCAATTAAAACACGAATTTGGGCTTCATCAGAATTTTCAGCACATCTAAAGTATATTGTCATGCTAGGTCTTCAAAAGCCGACCTTAGTCTCTCGATGGCTTCCATGAGAATTGTTCTGGGAGTAGCTAGATTGAAACGATGGAAGCCATCTCCCCCCAGTCCAAAAGTTTGACCAAGGTTGGTTACCAATTTGGCAGATTTATGGATGCGATCAGTTATATCTTGATTGGAAAGGCCCAGTGCCCGGAAATCAACCCAGGCCAGATATGTGGCTTCAAGAGGCATGGATGTCAAACCGGGTATTGTGGCAATGGCTGTATCAAACAACCGCCGATTTTCATCAAGATAATTCATCAAGCTGTCCACCCATTCGGCACCTTCACGGGAATAAACGGCCTCAGCAAGAAAAAGTCCGAAAGAGTTTGGTGACATGCCAAGGGCATTCATGCGTTTTTGAAACTTGCCACGTAAATACTCATCTTCAATAATCACGTTGCCGGTATGGGAGCCTGCAATATTGAATGTTTTTGTGGTTGCGGTCAACATAACCATTCGATCGGTAACTTCAGGGATAGAGTTGGGTGCAACAATGTGCTTTTGTCCCGGAAAAACAAGGTCGTGATGGATTTCATCAGAAACCAAAATCAAGTCATGTTTACGACAAAAAGCTGCTACAGCACGTAATTCATCATTTGACCAAACCCTGCCTCCGGGATTTTGCGGTGAACAGAGCAAAGCAATTTTTTCATTTCCGTTGAGAAGATGGTCATAATTAGCAAAATCGAACTGATAGGAATTGTTTTCCAATTTCAAAGGACATTCGGTAACCTTTCGTTCGGCGGCCTTGATTATCCTGTAAAAAGCATGATAAACGGGTGTGAATAGAACGACTCCATCACCAACAGATGAGAAGGCATCAATACAAAGTGCTGTAGCGTTAACCAGCCCATGGGTTGAGAAAATCCAATCGGGTTCAACCTTCCATGAATGGCGATTTTGCATCCACCAGATTATGGCCTGCTTATATGAGTCTTCGTCACCATAATAGCCGAAAATTCCATATTCCTGCATTTTATTGATTGCGTCATAGGCGACTTGTGGTGGTCGGAAATCCATGTCAGCAACCCACATTGCAATTCCGTCATCTTTCGGAACGCCGTAAATCTTGTCAATCAAGTCCCACTTGGCACTATGGGTATTCCGGCGTTCGATTACTTCGTCAAAATTCAAGGAGGTTCTCCCAATAGAAGTTCATTATTGATGTGTTCAAACAAGTAGCAGTTATTGTATGGAAAGAAAAC
>WTGT01000310.1 GCA_011523445.1 Paracoccaceae bacterium | reverse complement strand
ATATTCGGGTACCTGCCCATGGTCTATGCGATGGTCGCAATTGGTGCCTTGGGATTTATTGTCTGGGCTCATCACATGTATACGGTGGGAATGAGTTTGACACAACAAACCTACTTCATGCTAGCAACCATGGTGATTGCTGTTCCAACGGGAATAAAGATTTTTTCCTGGATAGCTACCATGTGGGGAGGTTCCATAGAGTTTAAAACACCCATGTTATGGGCCTTTGGTTTCCTGTTTCTATTTACCTTGGGAGGTGTAACCGGAATTATTCTCAGCCAGGCAAGTCTCAGCCGAGTTTATCATGATACCTATTACGTAGTTGCACACTTCCACTATGTAATGTCACTAGGTGCGGTGTTCTGTATTTTTGCAGGCGTCTATTACTGGATAGGAAAAATGTCCGGGAGACAATACCCAGAGTGGGCTGGCAAGGTTCATTTCTGGGCCATGTTTATCGGTTCCAACTTGACATTCTTCCCACAGCATTTTCTTGGAAGACAGGGTATGCCGAGAAGATACATCGACTATCCCGAAGCCTTCGCATTTTGGAACAAGGTTTCGTCCCTGGGCGCATTCCTTGCCTTTGCCTCATTTATCTTTTTTATCGGAGTGATTGCCTATACCTTGCTTGCCGGCAAGCGAGTTGAAAAACCTGCCTATTGGGGTGATCATTCGGAAACCCTGGAGTGGACACTTCCAAACCCACCTCCTGCACATACATTTGAAGTATTACCTACCCAGGACATGTGGGATAAATCACCTAAACACTAAACTACCCAAATCCCTGGCACTAGGGGTTTGGAGTTAAGAATGAATGGTGGGAAAAGTCCTGCTAACTAATTAGTGTCGGGTTTCCAAGAGTGCTTCAGCTGGTATGCCTGGTTTCAAACTTGAGCATCGACTTGAAATCTGGAGGCACTCCCCTTTTCCGACTTAGGCTAACAATGATAATATTTATTTGCCCTGCTCTGGAAATATGTAAAAGACCCATAGGGTTCGTTTTAACATAGTTTCTTGACCAAATGAGAATTGGCAAATTGAAAGTCCATTTGCCCCCAACTGTAGTTTTTCCTCAAGGCGGCCATAACGCGCCCCTTGTCTCGAACCCCGGTAGCCTTAAGAGCCTTGATTGTTTTATCAACAGCCTGAATGGTTTCAATATCTGTCAGTTTTCTTGGAAGAAGACCTTGTATTAATTTTATCTCGGCCCTTTCTTGATTGGCCTGATCTGTTTCACCCTTATCTTCATGTGATTTGAAGTTCATTTTCTTTTGTTCCAGCATTTTAACTAGAACTTCAAATATCACCCTATCGGACACACCTTCTACATTACCCTCCTCACGAGCCCGCTTATCCCGATCGACAATTACCGTATTGATCAGCCGTAGGACAGGTAAAACATCCTTGGTATTTTCTATCTGAGCCTGACGATGGGCCTTGGCAATATTTTTCCGTAAATTCATACCAATTCCTATGCTAACCACTAAATAGGTTTGGACATTTATTCTGGGTTTAAATATACCATATTTTTTGGAAATATTTTGTAATCCCTCATATAAATCTTGTTGATTGAATATCTCTGACTAAAAAATGGATAAAATATTGAATTCTTCCGAGGATAAGATTACTGGTCTCATACTACTGCCTGATGGTACAGTCATTAAAGGACAAGGCTTTGGTGCCAAGGGTATTCGAGTGGGTGAACTTTGTTTCAATACATCAATGACAGGTTATCAGGAAATTATAAGTGATCCATCCTATTGCAATCAAATCGTCTGCTTTACCTTTCCCCATATAGGCAATGTGGGTTCAAATCCAGAGGACTATGAAACAGAGACACCAGTTATTGAGGGGATAATAACCAAATGGCCTCCAACAGAACCTTCCAACTGGAGAAGTCAAAGTGGTCTTGATAAGTGGTTGATCGATGAGGATTTGGTTGGAATTACGGATGTTGATACAAGAGCGCTAACCCGATTGGTTAGAAATAAAGGTGCCCTCGACATTGCAATTATCCACTCGTCCAATTGTGTTGAGGATTTGGAAAAAGCCAAGGAAATGCTCGCTTCATTCTCTGGTTTGATGAATAAGGATCTGGCCAATGAAGTTACCCGCAAATCACCGGTAGATTGGGACAAATCCCTCTGGGATTGGCCAGAAGGATATTCCGATCCCGGTTCATTAAAGTACAAGGTTGCTTCGCTGGATTTTGGAGCCAAGGACAACATACTGAGGTGCCTCAGTTCGGTCGGAGCCATTTCCAGGGTATTCCCAGCTGAAAGTACATTTAATGAAATCATGGAGTGGAAACCGGATGGTATATTCCTTTCGAACGGACCTGGAGACCCCGAAGCAACCGCAACCTATATCGTTCCTCTCTTGAAGAAACTGATTGCAACTGGGATACCCATTTTCGGTATTTGTCTTGGCCATCAATTGCTTGCCTTTGCGCTTGGAGCAAAAACAGTCAAGATGAACCATGGTCACCATGGCGCCAATCATCCAGTCAAGGAGTTGGACACAAGCAAGGTGGAAATCACTACCATGAATCATGGTTTCATGGTTGACAGAAATTCCCTTCCACCTGATGTGGAAGAAACCCATGTCTCCCTATTTGACGGCACAAATTGTGGCTTGAGAAGCAGGACCCATCCGGTATATTCGGTACAGTTTCATCCCGAGGCAAGTCCAGGTCCACAGGACAGTTTTTACCTCTTTAAAAGATTTGAATCCTTGATGGAAACGTATCAAAAATCCTGAGAATTTTGAGCCATCTGTAAATAAGGTAGAAATTTGGTAAACATTCCTGTTTACCAAAAATCTCTGCGTTGAAAGATTATGAAGCTGAATTCAGTTTGCTTCAATGTAATGACTGAATCAGTTTTTTTCCTGATCTACAAGTCTACCTTCGGTAATCCACGGCATCATTGCTCTCAGCTTTTCACCGACTTCCTCAATCTGATGAGCATCGTTTACTCTTCTGATTGCCTTGAAGGATGGTTGACCCACAGAACACTCACGCATCCACTCACTGGTAAATTTACCGTTCTGGATATCACTTAGAATCTTCTTCATTCGTGCTTTGGTCTCGTCATATGGCAATACCTTTGGTCCTGAATAGTATTCGCCATATTCGGCCGTATTCGAAATTGAATAATTCATGTTGGCAATACCACCCTCATAAATCAGGTCAACGATGAGCTTGACTTCATGCAAGCATTCGAAGTAGGCCATTTCCGGTGCATAGCCGGCCTCGACAAGTGTTTCAAAACCCTGCCTGATTAGTTCCACCAATCCACCGCAAAGGACGGCCTGTTCGCCAAACAGGTCAGTTTCACATTCTTCCTTGAAATCGGTTTCAATGATTCCTGAACGACCGCCCCCAATAGCAGCACAATAGGATAATGCAGTTTCCATGGCTGAACCGGTTGCATCCCTATCGACAGCAACAAGACAGGGTACACCCCCGCCTTTGACGAATTCACCCCTTACGGTGTGTCCCGGACCCTTGGGCGCCATCATTACCACGTCAACACCGGATTTCGGTGTGATGAGCTGGAAGTGGATATTCAAACCATGGGCAAAGGCGATAGCTGCACCTTCCCGAATATGATCATGAACATATTTGTAGTAGGTTTCGGCCTGCAGTTCATCAGGCATAGTAAACATAATCAAATCGCACCATGCCGAAGCTTCCGAAATTCCCATGACCTCCAATCCCTGGGCCTGGGCCTTGGCTGCTGAGGAAGAATTCTCCCTGAGGGCAACAACAATGTTTTTTGCTCCGGAATCCCTTAAATTCAGGGCATGGGCATGACCTTGTGACCCATAGCCCAAAATAGCAACCTTCTTGTCCTTGATAAGGTTTACATCACAATCACGATCATAATACACTCGCATTTTGTTCTCCAATCTATATTTCTTGCTCTCGAAATGGAAAAGGTCATTTTTCCATCAATTTTGAATTTCAGGATATAATTACTGTTTAGGGGATTTCTAACCCCGAAGCCTGTCGTTATACACTTTATTCTTTTCGGGAAAAGGGTTTTACCTCAAAAAGCCCTTCACCAAGTCCAAATTTAATCAACATGCTTTGAAGCTGCCTGTTGTTTGCAAATATATTTGCTCCCTCTTTCCGTATTATTTTCAAGGGAAGAATATTCGAGAACGACATCAGGTTCAGGAAGTTTGTACCGACAAACTTCAACAATGTTGGTAGATATCTAATTGAGTAATAGTCCTTCAGGACCTTGAAATCACCAGGATCTTCTGATTTGTCAAGCTGCTCATTCAGCAGTTTGATATCATTTATCGTCAAATTAAGCCCCTGTGCTCCTATCGGAGGTAAATTATGGGCAGCTTCAGCAATCAATACAGCTCGTTCGTGACTTAACTTGTTGGCCATCTGATAGGTTCCAGACCATTTCAAGAGTGGAGAGGTAATTTCAATATTCCCAACCATTCCAAGTGAACGTTTTGTTACTTCCATGGCAAAACTGTTACTGTCCATATGGCTATAGATGTCGATATTTTTGCTTGAGTCCATCCAGATAATATTGGAAGAATATTTATCTTCACCGGGTAGCGGAATAATCGTGAATGGCCCCCCGGACTTGTAGATTTCAATCGATTTATGACTTAAAGGCAATTGGTGCCTGACATTGAAGGTTAGTCCACTCTGAGGAAGGGATATGCGATTGGTATTAATCCCCAAGCATTCTCTTACCCTGGAGTTCTTACCATCTGCTCCAATCACTAGCCGGGACACCACCCTGTCTCCATTACTCAGGAGAATATGTGCCTCTTTTGTTCTGGTTATGACCTTCTCGACACCATTCTTGGATAAAGTGGTTATTCTCGGATTTTGTAAAACTTTTGCGATCAGAGCCTTTCGTAAGTTTTCGTTTGGTATTACCCAACCAAATTCCGTTCTATCTATGCAATGGGACTTAAAGGAAGTTGTTTGTATGAGTTTACCCTTTCCCCCTGCTTCCACAATTTCGATCTCAGACAATCTTTTTCCACAATCGGTCAATAATGCTTCCAGGGGAATCAGGTTTGCAAGATAATCCAGTGAGCTGTTGAACAGTGCAGTGACTCTCCTGTCTTGGGGCAAGCCGGAAGAATCCGAATCAAACTCTAGATTGGGGTCACAGCAGATGATGTTTGAAAACTTGTCAGCGAGTGAAAGTGCTGTCATCAGACCAGCCAATCCACCGCCCGATATAAATATATCGCAGTATTGTTTCCTGGTCATAACGACATGAGCATGAATTGAGTTTTCCCCCGAGGGCTTATGAAAGCGACTTTATGATGTGGTGCTGACCCTATTTTGTCTACAGAAGAACAGGGTCAAGCGGCCATCAATACCGCATTTTCGATTTCGTTGGCAATTTCGGTAATTGAATTTATACACTCGCCGGTAACCAACACCCGTACTACAGGTTCTGTTCCTGATTTCCTAACAAAAACCTGACCTTTACCGTTAAGTTTCTCAACATTGTTGCTTATGATTTGCTGAACCTTTTCATTCTTCGTCGGATCACCATCCTTGTAGATTCTTACATTTCGTAAGATCTGTGGTACAGGTTTAAATACATTTGCAACCTCGCTTGCCTTCTTACCTGTTTCAACCAGTGCCGAAAGAAATTGAAGGGCTGCAATAATGCCATCACCAGTTGTTGAATACTTTGAAATAATTATGTGACCTGAGTTTTCACCACCCAAACTAAAACCTCCAGTGCGCATCTCCTTGGAAATATTCCGATCCCCTACTGATGCTTTGATCAAGGTTATCCCTTTTTCTTCCAAATATTTTTGCAAACCCAAATTCGACATTTTGGTTGCAACAACGGTGTTATTAAGGAGTTGACCCGTATCTGCCAGCCTGGTTGCAAACAAGGCTAGTAGTTGATCACCGTCAATTTCCCTACCCCTTTCATCACAAACCAAGATTCTGTCACCATCACCGTCCAGGGCCAAACCAACATCTGCTCTGGTTTCCTTGATTTTTTCAATCAGCAGCGCGGGGTCAGTTGATCCACAATTTTGGTTGATGTTGAAACCATTGGGAGAAACACCTATTGGTACGACCTCGGCACCAAGTTCCCATAAAATTTCAGGTGCAACCTTATATCCGGCACCATTGGCACAATCAATGACAATTCGTAGGCCATTCAGACGCAAATTCTTGGGAAAGGTTGTTTTGGCAAATTCGATATATCTTCCCAATCCCCCATCAATTCTTTCGGCACGACCAATGTTTTCAGGCAATTCCAATGGTAAGTCAGTATCAATCAATTTTTCGATTTGTTTCTCTGATTCCATGGATAGTTTAAACCCATCAGGGCCAAAAAATTTCATTCCATTATCCTGGAAACCATTGTGAGAAGCTGTGATCATCACTCCAAGATCAGCCCGCATAGATTTGGTCAGCAACCCTATAGCGGGGGTAGGTATGGGCCCCAAAAGGTGAACGTTCATGCCGGTGGCCGTTAATCCGGCCGTCAGGGCGTTTTCCAGCATGTAACCTGAACGTCTGGTGTCCTTGCCGATGACCACCCGGTGCTGGTTATTGGAGGTTTTACGGAAAAACATTCCTGCTGCCATGCCTACTTTCAAGGTTACTTCAGCAGTCAGGGGAAAGGTATTGGCCCGCCCTCTTATTCCGTCAGTTCCAAAATAAGAAATACCCATTTTTTTCCTTTTTCAATTTAGCTCATGCCAATTGTACAGGTATTTCATGAGCTATGGAAGGGAATTAATGAGAATAGAAATGGTGTTCCCCAGCTTTCCCGAGGTATTGAAATTCGGAAACCCAAAACGGTTTTACATGGGATGCATGAAAGTGGGTGGATTCAGCAAAAATCTGTGGATATTGACCATTCATGAATTTTAGCGCCATATTTTGAATTTCTAGATAAACCTTTGATTCATGGAATATCTCTGGCTTTCCATCACAATAATAGCTGAATTGACAACGGGCCTTTTTGATTCCCCCTTGTCGGACTACACCACAAATCGTGTTTGGGAAATCGGATGATTTTACCCTGTTCAAAATGACCTCCGCTACGGCCCTTTGACCCTCTAGAGTTTCTCCTCTGGCTTCGAAATATATGGCTTCAACCAAACACCCGAAATCTCTTACAGCCTCTCTTCTCAACTTGGGGGTTCCCAGGTCCAGCAGGTTTTGTGTCTGTTCTGAAAACAAGGGTACCAGAGGCCTGTTGTAGGGTAAGGCAAACTTGTTTTTGATATCATGATACATTGTATTGGGAAAAAATGGGTCCGGCCTTTGTTGAGGCAGGGTAAAATATTCTCTAGCATTTTGTTGGTTAGTACCCGGAAAAAAGATTTTCGGCCTTTGCTTGGGTAAAGCAATCTTGTCTCGTGTAATTACCGGTATTGGAACTGGAAAGAAGTACTGGAGTTCTGGACGTATTTCAATATTGGCCACCAATATCTCACTACCATCCAAAAATTCGTTTGAATTTTTTGGTGGTGATGTAACTGAGCCGGTATCATGGTCATGAGCCAAAATTGAAAAAGGGCTAATTACACCTAAACCCAGACCTAGGAGCATGGTAAAAATGATCTTGGACAATCTTGAAATAATAATTTTATTTAGCACCGTCAGCTTTTCATTTTTCAAACAAAAACAAACAACTGCTCAAATTCCAAGTCTGTACTGATGAACTGATGGCAGATTGATTATACCTCATTTCTGCCAATTTGTTGTTAATTTTTTTTAGGTATTTATTTTGTTCGGATTTAATATGAAAATTTGGATTGTCAAGTTTTGCCATTCTTAAATTCATCCATAATTACACATTGGGCGGCGGCAAGTTTTGCTATTGGAATTCTGTAGGGAGTGCATGATACATAGGAAAAATTTGTTTCGCGGCAAAATTGAATCGTGCCCGGATCTGCCGAATGCTCGCCACATATCGACAAGATCAAATCCTTTCTGGCCTTTCTTCCTCTTTGAACGGCCATGTGTAAAAGCTCACCGACACCATCATGATCAATACTAACAAACGGGTCAGCATCCAAGACACCTTTTTTAAGGTATTCATCTATTATTCTTGAAGCATCATCCCTGCTGATGCCAAAGGCCAATTGCGTTAGATCGTTGGTACCAAAACTCAGGAAGGAAGATTTTTCGGCAAGGTCCCCCGCACGCATTGCTGCACGGGGTGTTTCTACCATGACACCTATTTTATATGTAAGTTCAGAACCGGTTTTGTCTTGTACATCCAAAGCAATTGTATCTACCAAGTCTTTGATCAGTTCGACCTCGCGATTGGCAGAGACCAGGGGAATCATGATTTCCGGATTTGCTTGCAATCCCGAACTTTCTACTTCAGCAGCAGCTTCAAATATGGCTCTGGCCTGCATTTCATAAATTTCAGGCATTGTTATACCCAATCTTACCCCTCGCATTCCGAGCATGGGATTAAATTCCCTTAATTCATCCATCCTCGTGTAAATCTGACTTACAGGTAAATCCAATGCTTCAGCCAACTCACGAATTTCTTCCTGATCCCGAGGTAGGAATTCATGAAGCGGGGGATCCAGCAGTCTGATACAAACGGGATAACCGGACATTTGTACAAAAAGGTCCTTGAAGTCTCCCTTTTGCATTACCAAAAGATCCTTCAGCACTTCCCTTCGGTCTTCAGTAGAATCCCTGAAAATCATTTCTCGCATTACGGTCAATCGGGATTCTGCAAAAAACATATGTTCAGTTCGGCACAACCCAATTCCTTCGGCTCTGAAACCCTTGGCGACTGCAACTTCATCCAGAGTGTCGGCATTTGCCCTGACCCCAATATCCCTGATCTCGTCGGACCATTTCAGAAAAGTATCAAAATCGGTATCCAGGCTTGGCCTAACTTTCGGAACAAACCCCTCTATAACTATCCCATCGGAACCATCAATCGTGATGTGATCACCCTCTCTCAATATTGCTCCACTCTTCGCCACCAAGGTTTTTTCCTTGGGATCGAATTCAAGATCGGTTGCTGCCGCGACACAGGGTACCCCCAAACTCCTCGCAATAACCGCTGCATGACTGGTAAGACCACCACGTCCAGTCAGAACACCTTTAGCAGTATACATCCCCTTAATATCTTCAGGTCCTGTTTCAGGTCGAACCAGAATACATGATTGTTCCTTGATGGCCATTTCTTCGGCGGCCCTTGAAGAAAAGACTATAACTCCTGAGGCTGCTCCAGGACTGGCGGCGATTCCCCTGGATAATATTTTTACTTTGTCAAATTCACCCAATTGAGTGTGGATAGCCCGAGTAAGGCTTTCTGGATCAATCCTCATCAAGGCATCCGATTTATTTATTATGTTATCCTCAACCAATTTGACCGCTACCTTTATTTCAGAGTTAACGGTTCTGGTAGGGATTTTGTAATCAAGAATGACCGGTTGGTTGTTTTCAGCAACAAATAACAGTTCGAATTCATCCTTTAATTCGCTACGTAGGGTTGTGTGAAATTTATTTAAGGTATCCCGTACCTCGTCTGAAGTGTTCAGTTTAATCTGATTCTTGCCAAGCGATACAATATCGAAATAACTGATTTCATGCCTGCATTCACTATCGCTCATGGTCTGCAAATGACTTTTGCCAACCTTGAGTGCTCCATTTCCACTCTGATAGACCATTTCCTGGATGATTAGGCCAAGACCGGAATCCTCGGGTGCATCCTGTGCTCTTCTAAGCATTCTTGCGGTTGTGCCTTCCCATATTCTGGCCATGGACCTGACACAGTGATACAGTTGTTCCTTAGGATCCTGTGTAAATTCCTCATCCATTTCAGATTGGTAAAAATCCAAGGCATGCTTGATTTTTTCAGTTTGTGGAATTTTTCTTCCCTGAATTTCCTCAAATTCTTCAGGATCAAGCCTGAACACCCTAACTGAATAATCAACTATAAAATTCAGGTAGTTTAATTCTGCTACCTCTTGACCCAGTTTATTGACATTTTTTTGAAATGAGCGTTTATTCATGCCCACATTCAAGATCGTCTGTAATCCTCCCCATTCAACATGTTGAGCACTTGGCCTGATGGCAAGTAAGGAATCTTCCGGAAAGTGAGAAAGCAATTCATCTGTATTCAAAATTGAACCTTGTGCTACAGACCTGACCGTTTGTATCGGTAAAACGACTGATCTGGGGATCGATATACCCATTCGGGGTAGTTTGGATAACTTCGAAGCCTTGCCTCCAAACTCATCCCGGTTCAGTATATTGCCATTTTCGATTAGGGAATAATGCATAATCAATAGTACGATAATTGCTTGCTGAAATTTTAAAAAACAATAACCCCTATCAATCAGTGGTTTGTTATCAAATTCAAATCAAAATCACTGGTTAGCATATTACGTATATTAGCCAGCAGATTTAGCCTGTTATTTTTTACTTTCAGGTCATCTACATCAATCATGACGTTATCAAAATAGCTATCAATTTCGGTTCTCAGTTTAGATACTTCATGAAGTTTGCTCAAGAAATCATCCCCTTCTTTCCTTGAAACCATGTCCAATGTCAGGTTGTATTTCTCGAACAAGGAAATTTCATGGGAAGAGCTGAACAAGCCTGGGTACATTTGAATTGAAGTAATTCCCGATGATTTGTCATGCTTGCCAGAATCAAGGGAAAGTAGTATTTTTGAAATTCTCTTGTCCAGATGCAAAAGATCTGTTCCTGAGGTTGTTGGCAAAAATGATGTCAATGCTTCAATCCTTTTGAAAATCCTAAATAAATCGTCATTGTTTGGAACCAAAATGCATGCATCTACAATCTCAGAATCATATCCATGTTCAACAAGATAAATTGAATACCTACGTAAAATGAAATTTATTATATCCGCAATAACTTTTTCCTTCTCCTCAGTACTGGTTTTCAATTCAATTCGAGAGTTTGAATCAGATTGATTTCCAACACGAAAATGTTCCTCCACTGAAAAAGTAACGATTTTACGTAATCCAAATCCGTTGATTTTGTTGTCAAGTATCAAGCGAATTATACCCAAAGCAGATCTTCTCAGGGCATTAGGGTCACCCAGCCCCGTAGGTATTTCCTTACGTAGAAAAAATCCTACCAGGTGATTGATCCTGTCAGCCAATCCAACTGTAATGCTTATCGGGCTTTCAGGAACATTGTCTGAAACTTTGGCAGGTAGGTAATGATCCTCGATTGCTTCACAAATTCGAGGTTCTATGCCTTTGCTTAATCCATAATACCTACCCATTACTCCCTGTAATTCAGGAAATTCCTTTACCATATTTGTAACGAGATCAAATTTGGATAGACGTGCTGCCAGGCTGGCATCTTTTTCTTTCACTGAGAATATCGGTGCAATCCTCTTTGCCAGGTTATCTATTCTTTCGACTCGGTCTTTCTGGGTACCCAAACCAAAACTATAACGGACCTTGGTCAAGGTCTCGATCATTTCAACCAAGTTTGATGGCAGAGAGTTCAGATCTTCATTCAGGAAAAACTGTGCATCTGAAAGCCGTGAGGCCAGAACCCTTTGGTTTCCATTGATAATGGACTTACCTCCATCAAGAGCCAAAAAATTTGCAACGGCATAGAAATTAGTGATTTTACCCTTATTGGCATTCCTTAGGGAAAGGTACTTTTGATGAACCTTAATGGTCGTTTTAAGGACCTCTTCAGGCAGGTTTTGAAAAGATTTCCCGATCTCGCCGACAATTGGAACTGGCCATTCAATCAATCCAACAATTTCTTCCAACAGTTCTTCATCATGTACCAATTCAAGGTTTGGATAATCCTTGTTAATCTCGTTTTGAATCAACTCTAATATTCTATCCTTACGGGAATTAGGATCTATATCTACGAATGAATTCAACAATTTACTTCGATAATCCGTGAAAGAATCTATTGATAACTCTCCTGAAGCCATGAACCTGTGCCCATAGGTAATATCACCTGCCTGCAACCCTGCAAATTGGAATGGAACGATTTCCTTTTTTTCTTTATCAAACAAGATGCAAAGTAGTGATTGTATAGGCCGAACCCATTTGGTTCTGCCTGAACCCCAAAACATCGATTTGGGTAATGACATTCTAGTTAAGGCAGAACTGATTGATTTCTGGAGAATATCGTTGACAGCCGAACCAGGAACAACCTCTGTCAGAAAATAATATTCAGCCTTTCCAACAATTCTGGTTTCCAGATCATCAAAATTTCTGTTTCTGGATTTCAAAAATCCTTCCACTGCTTTTTCAGGAGCACCTACCCTAGGTCCTCTTGTTTCAATTGTTTGTTGATTACTCTGCCAAGGTAAATCCTCAATGAGCAGGATGGTTCGTTGAGGTGTGGAATAACTAGTGGCCTGCCCAAATTCCAGCTTAAATTCCTTGATTTCGTCCATCGCCCGGGATTTTAGCTGTTCACCCAGTGGTTTTTGCATACTTGAAGGAATTTCTTCCGTATAAATCTCGAGTAATAAATCAGGCATTATTTCAATATTGTTATTATTCCGTGTTAGGATTTGTGGTACATTCCTCTAATTCTGAGGCTAGAAATGCCTCACCACATTGTTTTGCCAAGGCTCGAACCCTTCCTATCATTGCAGCCCTTTCAATTGGGGAAATCACTCCCCTAGCATCCAAAAGATTAAAGAGGTGCGAAGCCTTGATGCATTGATCATAGGCCGGATGTACCATAAGGTTCTTGTGTCCCAGTTTTGCATCCACCTCAGGCTGTGATAGTATTTCTTTACAGGCGGTTTCGGCGTTTTCGAAATGTCTATGGGTCATTTCAACATCACAGGCATCAAAATTCCACCTTGAATATTCGGCTTCCAATCGCTTGAATACATCGCCATAGGTTTTTGAAAAGGGAGTTCCCGGCCGATTGAATGGCATGTCCATTACATGGTCTATCCCCAAGACATACATGGCCAACCTTTCCAATCCATAGGTAAGTTCTCCTGAAACAGGATTACATTCAATTCCACACATCTGCTGAAAATAGGTGAATTGGGAAATTTCCATGCCATCACACCAGACTTCCCATCCCAATCCTGAGGCTCCCAGTGTTGGACTTTCCCAATCATCTTCAACAAAGCGAATATCATGATACCTCATGTCTATCCCTATTGCTTCCAACGATTTCAGATAAATTTCCTGAAAATCACTTGGAGATGGTTTCAGAATAACTTGGTATTGGTAATAATGCTGGAGTCTGTTGGGATTATCACCATACCTCCCATCGGTAGGCCTTCGACAGGGCTGTACATAGGCAGCATTCCATGGGTTGGGCCCCAAGGATCTCAATGTCGTGGCCGGATGAAAGGTACCAGCACCTACTTCCATATCGTAAGGTTGTAATATCAAACAACCATAATCCGCCCAATAATTCTGAAGGTTCAGAATTACTTCCTGAAAACATTCTGGTCTAACATCCTTGGTTTTCATTTTGAGACTTTAGAATAAGCTTAACTGTGGATAGATTTGATTTCTAGTTGGTATTCAAGTTCATGGAAATCAATGAAAATATTTAAATCAGCCATATCAAGGTTTCACAGGGTTTCGACTAGCCATCAATGACAGCAATCAAATTTGCAACCCAGAATGGATAGAAATAGTGAGTTAAAATTTATTTTCCCCTGAAAATTAATTTATTATTTTGTTTCAGTTCCACCATTTACAGTTAAACTTGAATAGTTAAGTAGTATCTGGATTTCGGTTATCCGAAAATACACATCATGTTGGATTCTACCTTACCGCTCTGGTTGCTATTTCAATAATCGGATCATCAAGACAATTTAAAATGTGAATAAATACCATTATAGTAAAGTGTGAAACAAAAATAACGACAAAATGGGCATAATTTTTCTACCAATGACACTAATAAAATCACACTTAATAACAGCTAGTTTGACAATTTTCCTTGGCTTTGTTTTTGTCACGAGCGGATTATCACAAGAAAAAAACACCTGGATAGAACTCTTGATTACAGAAGGTTACATTGAGGCCTTGGCAACAGCAAATGTGCTTGGTCAGGAAATTGATTCAGTTGGTATTGTTGATACTTATGAAGACACGTACGCCGTTGTTAGTGGCCCCTTTGATCTCACTACAGCACGAGAACGGTTGGAACTGATATATGTTAGCTCATTTGGTGATAGTTTACAGTTAAGGATAGTTGATGGGTCGCAATATAATAGTTTGCTGTGGTCAAAGGACCCACCTGTTGAGGAACTCGAGGAGGACTTAAATGCCTCTTTAGATGATGACATTATTGATGGACCTGATTTTTCCACTTCGGATTCGAATGACAATCAGGGTGATTTAGTAATGGAAGAGGATGATGTTTATGGTGGAGACCCGCTTGTAACCTTGACTAACAACAATGAAGAAACGAATAACCAAGAAAATGATGAGGTTGTAAACGAAATCGTTCAGAAGGAAGAAAATTTACCCGATGAGGACATTACAAATGATGGTACTGCAGACCTCGAATTGGTAGTTGAAGAAGAGCCCTCCCCCCCAATTCCATTAACCGAGGAATTGGAATTCTCAGAAATAAACCAGAAAAAGCAAATTCAATTGGCTCTTCGCATAATTGGTTTATATGACGGGAAAGTTGATGGTATTATAGGTCCACAATCGGAGGCAGCAGCATCACTTTACCAAAGAAGATTGGGAGTAGAAGAAACTGGTACCCTGACCCTTGATCAGCGGTTAAGTCTGTTTTCAGATTCTGAAGAAGTTATTGGTTTCACAGATTCCAGAATGTTAACGGATAGAAACTTTGGTCTCAAAGTGATCTTACCGACAAGCTTGTTGCAATTATCCGAAATCAGTTATCCATATGCCATGCTAACACCAACTACTTTTCGTGACATAAATGTCGTATTAATCAGCATGGAAGGTGGTAAGGACGGTCTAAGGGCACTTTTCGAGGGTATTTTGAGGAATGGTGAAATCCCCAAGGAAGGTCAAAAAATAAATAATGGCAGTTTTGAAATCTCATATTCTGATTTCAAGAAAAATGTTGTCGCCAGTGCCAAGCTGTTTGGAGATAGGATCAGAGGTGTGATTGTGACATGGAATCCGGATCAGGATTATTGGATGAATGATTATTCCCAAATCATTGCCAGTAGTATCGGTGAGGTCAACAGCAAGACCTTGGTTCAGGCTGGAAATACAGAACCCATTGAAAGCAGCTTGCAAGTCCTTAACCGGAACAACATTCAGGATCCTAGATCGAGTGCATCCGGATTTTATATATCACCGAATGGAGACATACTTACAAGTTTGGAAAATGTAGATGGCTGTAATTACATTACGGCAGATTTCAAACACCCGGTGGAAGTTCGACGAATTTACGAAGACTACGATCTGGCTCACTTGGTACCGGTGGATACCATTACTCCTCTCAATTATGCCGAACTCAAGGAAAACCAGCTATCTTATCTGGACAGAATAATCCTGAGTGGGTATTCCTTTGGTGGATTGGTGAAGGAAGCATCGATAACCGTAGGTTCATTGTCGAATGTTTTTGAAAATTCCAATGGCAAGGTAAATTATATTGTTGAAATGGAATCAACCGAGGGAGATTTTGGAGGCCCCATATTGGATGAAACAGGAACCGTCATAGGGGTATTGACCAGATCAGTACCAAAAGGGAAAATCCTTCCATCCGGGATCCATTCGATACAACCATCATCAACCGTACTTGAACTTCTGAAGGGTGAAGGGTTGGAACCGAGCACCAGTACTCAAACTGAACCCTTGGAATTTCGACAACTGAACAGAGTTGCCCGGGATATTACTGTCTTGGTCAGGTGTTTCTAATTTGCTACTGAATTGCCTAAGATAATTGAAACAAGATGGATACCTTAATGAAAAACAAGCATATCACTATTCTGGGAGTATTTGTTGCTGATACTGCATTCAGAGCTGATCGAATGCCAAAAATGGGTGAAACGCTCATTGGAATGGACTTTAAATTGGGACCTGGAGGAAAAGGTTCCAATCAGGCAGTCGCTGTAGCCCGCTTGGGAGCACCAGTTTCATTCATTTCCAAACTTGGGAAAGATGAATTTGCCAAAATGGCACTATCAACTTGGGAAAGCGAAGGTGTTACTCCTCGAATTCTGGAAGACAAGGACAGTTTTACCGGGGCGGCATTCATCTATGTTGATGACAAGCTTGGTGACAATGCCATAATAGTCGTTCCAGGGGCAGCCCAAACGATTACCCCTGATGATATGGAAAACTACCGGAAAGAAATTGCCAATAGTTCAATCTTCATGACCCAAATCGAAACACCATTGGATGCTTCAGTCAAGGGGCTTGCAATCGCGAAGGAATCAGGGGTGATTACAATCCTCAACCCGGCGCCGGCAGTGCCTTTAACAAGAGACGTTTTGGAATTATGCGATTATCTGACGCCGAATGAAAGTGAAGCGGAAATATTGACCGGAATGGAAGTAAAAAATGTCAATGATGCCATGGAAGCAACGGAAAAGCTTCGTTCGATGGGCGGTAATAGAATCATCATAACCCTTGGTGAACGAGGTGCCTTTTACAATGATGGTGAAATTTCCGAACATGTTCCTGCCAGGTCAATTGGAAAGGTTGTTGAGACAACAGGTGCTGGAGATAGTTTTTGTGGTGCATTTGCCTATGCCCTATTGAATGATATGGATCCCGTTAATTCAACAAGATTTGCTTGTACAGCAGCTTCGATTTCCGTCACCAGACCTGGTACGGCTCCTGCCATGCCAACCCTAGAAGAAGTAAAACAGCATTTATAGCTTGCCAGCATCATTGAACAGGTAAAACAGTGACTGATAATGATACTCATCACCATCACAGGCATTTACCGCCTGACCCTGAATATACTGCAGAAAAGTTGCAGGAATTGCTGATCCAGAAAGGATTGGTGGATGAAAAGGCCCTAGATGAAATCGTAAACATCTACGAGCACAAGATTGGACCTCAAAATGGATCAAGAGTTGTTGCCAAGTCATGGGTTGATGAAGAATTCAAAAAACTGCTTTTTGACAATCCTACCGAGGCAATTAAATCTCTTGGTTTTCATGGCAGGCAGGGTGAACATATTATTGCGGTCGAAAACACCAATGAAACTCACAACATGGTCGTCTGTACACTTTGCAGTTGTTATCCCTGGCCTCTGTTGGGAATCCCACCGAATTGGTACAAATCTGATTCGTATAGGAAACGAGCTGTAAAGGAACCACGAAAGGTACTTCAGGAATTTGGTGTTGAACTACAAGATACTCAGAAAGTCAAGGTCTGGGACAGTACAGCAG
>WTGT01000140.1 GCA_011523445.1 Paracoccaceae bacterium | reverse complement strand
GATGTTACTAGGTTGAAATAACAAAAGTGACTAGAATTAGAACTAAAATTTCTGAAATGAATAAATATTCACAGAGACCTTGAATGAAAAGATACCCCTTTGTTTTTAGTATTCAAATTGCCATTTGGGACAAGTATAATTAGCCCCGATTTCACTAACGGGTTACTGACAAAAACAGGGATTTATTTTGGGCAATGTATTATTTCCAAAAATATCCCTGGCTAAACCACACCCAATCTGAGACAATCGTGAATATGGAGAATTCCAACAACCTTTGAGTTACTTTTTTGGTTGACAACAAATAAGCAAGTCACTCCTTTTTCATTCATAAGTGCCAATGCTTCTTCGGCCAGGGAATCCGGCGAAATTGTTATGGGATTTGGAGTCATGACGTCGCCAGCAGTATGACCCAGCAACCCATCCATATGCCTACGCAAGTCACCGTCAGTAATTATTCCCATCAAATTTCCATCTGAAGAAACAATGCCGGCTACTCCAAACCCCTTTTTTGTCATTTTTATTAGTGTTTCATCCATTGGAGTCGTCATTTTAACCAGCGGGATTTCAGATCCACTATGCATGATTGCCTCGACTTTGGTAAGCCTTGCTCCCAGCTTTCCTCCCGGGTGAAACTCACGAAAGGAATCAACCGAGAAGTTTTTAGATTTCATTAGGGTTATGGCCAGTGCATCACCCAAGGCAAGCAGCATGGTAGTAGAATTGGATGGTACAACTCCTGTTTCACAAGCTTCACCGGTATTGGGCAGGATAATACCAACGGTTGAATTCTTGATCAGAGTACTGTCTGAGACACTCGCAACTCCTATGGTTGGTATGGAAAACCTTTTGACATGGGATATCAAATGGGCGAGTTCTGGAGTTTCGCCGGAATTTGATAGAATTAAGACGGTATCTCCCTTGGCCAACACACCCAAATCACCATGACTGGCTTCTGCAGGATGAACAAAGTGTGCCGGATTTCCCGTCGAAGACAGGGTAGCTGCGATTTTCCTTCCGATATGGCCGGACTTTCCCATACCAGCCACAATAATCTTGCCTTCGGTATTGATGAGAAGTTCAATTGCCTTGGAAAAATCCTCCCCAAGATTATCAAGCAATTGTGTCAATGCCCGAATTTCACTTTTGATTACCGACCTGCCTTGCTCAAGGAATTTCATTCCTGCAGGTTTCCTTTCACTCGTCATGAAATCAACTTACCCTAGTGATGTAAAAGTTCAGTGTGCAAATATGTCACCTTTCCATCCCTCGATATCCATGGCAGTGATCGTGGGAAGAAATTTGAAACAACTGTCGGCAAGGTGTGTTCTTCCATCCCGCTCTAACCTTTGATCAAGAATTTCCTTGAGGGAATGTAGATAAAGGACATCGGAAGCTGCGTATTCCAACTGCTCCCGGGAAAGTTCTTCTGCTCCCCAATCCGAGACTTGTTTTTCTTTCGACAGTTCAATTCCCAATAAATCCTCCACCAGGGATTTCAAACCGTGAGATTGGGTATTCGTACGGCACAAACGGGAAGCAATCTTCGTACAGTAGACAGGAGCAACATCAACTCCAAGGTTAAATTTCAACATCGCCATGTCGGCACGGGCAAAATGGAAAATCTTTAAAACTTTCGGGTCTGACAACATGTTGGTCAAATTGGGTGCCTCACTTTGGCCCACGTGGATTTGTACCATGACTATCTGTCCGGCTTCGTTTCTCATTTGTATCAGGCACAAACGGTCTCTATGGATAGTCAGCCCCATGGTTTCAGTATCAATGGCCAATATGGAACCTGGATCAAAACTGTCAGGCAGATCCTTTTGGTATAGTTCAAATTCCAATTTGTTTTTTCCAGTCGTTTAAAATGACAAGTCACAGAATAGCCATTCCGAACCATCACCTATGGTTGGTGCCCAGAAGAGGACTCGAACCTCCACACCCTTTCGAGTACTAGTACCTGAAACTAGCGCGTCTACCAATTCCGCCATCTGGGCAATAAGAGTATGCAATAATTGATTGGAGAATAATTTCCAAGTATAAAATCGAAAAAAACCACAATTGTACTTCGGTATTCTGAATTCAGGAATTTTAACTAAAATATTTCCAGAATATTGAAACATAAATGGTTCTGGATAAATCTTTATCAAGCATATAATATGATGTGATTGTAGGTAAGTAATTCTTTTCCTGCAGTATGAATAATTTAAGAGGAAAGATGACCAACGTTGCTACAATTTTTGGCGGTTCCGGATTTTTGGGTAGATATATTACCCAGAGATTGGCTGCGAGGGGCTTTCGGATCAGGGTAGCTGTCAGAAGACCAAATGAAGTCGGTTTCGTCAGGGTTTATGGTCCACCGGGGCAGGTTGAACCTTACCTGGCCAATGTCAGGTATGATAATTCGGTTCGGGAAGCCATCCAGGGTTCGGATACGGTTATCAATTGTGTGGGAATTCTAAATCAGGTCGGCAAACAGAAATTCAATAACATCCATGTTGATGCCGCCGAAAGAATTGCCCGATTTGCCACTGAATTGGGTGTTTCAAACCTTGTCCATATTTCTTCATTGGGCTCAAGCCCTGAGAGTGAAAGTGTTTATGCCCGAACCAAGGCACTTGGAGAGGAAGCAATCTTGAGGAATTATCCCAATTGTACGATTTTCCGCCCCTCGGTTGTTTTTGGCAACGAGGATGAGTTCTTCAACAAGTTTGCCTCGATGGCAAGACTTTCTCCTGTTCTTCCTCTTCCTGGAGCCAAGGCCCGTTTTCAGCCTGTATATGTCGATGATGTTGCCAAGGCCGTGGAAAAAGCGGTGTTTTCCAATGGTATAAGGGGAATTTATGAATTGGGTGGAAATGAGATACTGACACTGAAGGAACTGATTGATCTGATGCTTGAGGTGATCCGCAGAAAAAGACTGGTCATCCCCTTGCCACCTGAAATCTGTTCTCCATTGGGATGGGCACTGGACATGGTTCAGATATTCAGTGGTGGTTTGGTAAAAAACAACCTTTTAACAAGGGATCAACTCATCCAGTTGGGAAGTGATAATGTCGTTTCAGGTGATTATCCCACATTGCAGGATTTGAAGATTGCACCAACTTCGCTAGAAAGCGTATTGGAGGATTATCTCTACAGCTATCGACCGGCAGGTCAATTCACGGCTATTCATGAATCCTCAGGTGGACTTGGAAAGAATCAGGACGTCTAGAATACTTTTTGGTTATTCATTTCATCCAAAGGCAAGGAACAGCAAAAACAAACCAAGAATAATTCGATAGATCACGTAAGGTGTAAAACTTACAAAGTTTAACAATCGCATCATTATGCCAAGTGCCCCAAGGGCTGAAACAAACGAAATAAGGACAACAATCAGACTATCGGTCAGTTTCCCGGGATTCGAATTGCCAATCAAATCCAGGCCTGTCAAAGTCCCTGCTGCAATAATTGTCGGTATTGACATTAGCATGGCAATTCTTGCAGCTTCCCTGCGTGAATAACCCAAAAACCTCGCACCGGAAATCACTATACCCGATCTTGATGTTCCGGGTACCAACGACAGGATTTGAAAGAGACCAAGGATGAAGGCATGCCTGACTGAAAAATTGCCAAGGGTCAGATTGTTTTTTTTCATGCGGTCACACGCATATAGGACTAACCCGAAAAACAGGGTGGTCGATCCGATAACTCCCAGACTTCGGAAAAGAATGCTCAGATCCAGCAGGAATATTATGAAACCGATTATGATTACAGGTATGGTTGCTATCACCAGACCTAAGAACAGCATGGAATCAGGTGTCTGGAATTGGCCCTTGCAAACATCAATTGCTCCCTGAAGAATTCTGATCACTTCCTTCCGGAAGTAGACAATAACTGCCAACAGGGTTCCTATGTGTGCTGCAACATCGATGGTCAGACTTTGATCTTCCCAATTGGTAAACAGGGGTATCAGGACGAGATGACCCGAGGAGGAAACAGGTAGAAACTCTGTTATTCCCTGGATGATGGCAACAAGGATTATGTGAAAAACCAACATGCTGGGTATGTTCTCCCGTTTATTATCATTTGGTACCCGAAGTATGGGCAATTTATCGACCAGAGGGTTTCCGTCTGGTAATTTATACTGCAATTGCGTTCTTCCATCATTAGAGATTCTTGTCAAAAAAGAAAACCTCGCCGATAGTGAATTATTTGCAATTCGAATTTATAAAAGGTAATAATATATGACCTAAAAAATGAAATTTGGTTGTCTATTTTTCAATAGGATTGTTGATTTATGTAATTTAGGTCATAAATACTGCCTTTATTTTCTTAACTGGATGCTTTATATGGTATCTCCCTTAAATATTATTTGGTAATAATCATGTCCAAATTGGAAATGTTGAGTTTTGTCGAGGTCGCCTCGGAAATGCCCGATAAGAGGTTATGGGGTGAGAGAGTCGGGGATTTTGATGAAATATACCGGGATTATTCTCCCGAAACGGCTGCTGTCCAAGCCAGTCGGTGTTCCCAATGTGGAGTTCCGTATTGTCAAACACATTGCCCATTGCACAACAACATACCGGATTGGCTGAAATTGTCTGCAGAGGGGAGATTGAAGGAGGCCTATTACCTCAGTCAGGAAACGAATACATTCCCCGAAATCTGTGGACGGATTTGTCCTCAGGACCGACTGTGTGAAGGTAATTGTGTCATCGAACAAGCCGGGCATGGTACGGTTACCATTGGTTCCATCGAAAAGTACCTGACCGACCTCGCATGGGAAAAGGGATGGGTGGAAGCAATTGCCCCATCCTTGGAACATGAATATTCTGTGGCCATAATCGGAGCTGGACCAGCGGGTCTTGCCGCTGCGGATGTCTTGCGACGAAATGGAATCAAGGTCGTTGTCTATGATCAGCACGATCGACCTGGTGGCTTGTTGACCTATGGAATACCAGGCTTCAAACTGGAAAAACCTGTGGTCATGAAAAGGATAGACCAGCTGGTTGCCGGAGGGGTTGAGTTTCAGTTGAACTGCCGTGTGGGGAGAGATATATCCTTCCATGAAATCAGGGAGAGATTCGATTCAGTCCTAGTGGCAACCGGTGTGTACAAATCCCGTGATATCAAATGTCCTGGTATTGGTCTGGACGGGATTGTCCAGGCCATTGATTACCTGACCGCCTCCAATCGCAAGAGTTTCGGGGATAAGGTTGCCGAATTCGATTCGGGAACCCTCAATGCCAACGGCAAAAGGGTTGTTGTCATTGGCGGTGGTGATACGGCCATGGATTGTGTTCGTACTGCCGTGCGACAGGGAGCAAAGTCAGTAAGATGCTATTACCGTAGAGACCGGGAAAATATGCCTGGTTCCAGAAGGGAAGTACAAAATGCCGAAGAGGAGGGTGTGGAATTCATTTGGCTTACGGCACCCAAGGGTTTTGCAGGCAAGGATACTGTTTCCAGGGTATTGGCAAATAAAATGAGACTTTCCGACCGTGATGCCACCGGAAGGAGAAGTCCGGTGCCTGTCGAAGGTGGAGATTTTGACGAGGAGGCCGATCTTGTCATCAAGGCTCTTGGTTTCGAACCTGAGAATCTGCCTCTGGAATGGGAGGAGCCAGATTTGCAGGTAACCGGATGGGGAACATTGAAAACCAACTTCCGGACGCACGAAACAAATCTTTCCGGGGTCTATGCCGGTGGAGATATAGTCAGGGGTGCAAGTCTGGTGGTTTGGGCAATTCGAGATGGCCGTGAAGCTGCTGAAACCATTTTGAAGCAATTCAGAAACACATTGCTGGACCGTGCCGCCTAGGACAGGTTGAGGGTTGGCAGAAAAAGAGAAAGAGTTATTTTTCAAATCTTGGATAGATGATGATGAAAGAACATGAGGAATTGTATCTGCAGGACAGGGCTGCGAAGGAACAAAGGGCTCTGAGCGGATTGTATCGTAAAGAGGATGAGCATGACGCCTGTGGGGTCGGTCTTGTAGTTTCAATGGATGCCATTCCTTCCAGAAGGGTTGTGGAATACGGGATCATGTCCTTGCAAGCCGTCTGGCACAGGGGTGCCGTGGATGCCGATGGCAAAACCGGTGATGGAGCAGGTATAGGAACACAAATCCCAAGGGAGTTTTTTAGCAAGCAAATCAAGCGAACCGGGCATGAAATCGGGGATGACAAACGACTGGCCGTAGGAATGGTATTTCTGCCAAGAACCGATTTTGGGGCACAGGAAACCTGCCGAACCATCGTTGAAGCGGAAATTCTGAACATGGGTCATACCATCTACGGATGGCGCCATGTCCCGGTCAATACCAATGTCTTGGGAGAAAAGGCCGGTGCTACCAGACCGGAAATCGAACAGATTCTCATTTCGGATGGCCGCAATTTGACCGAAGACGAGTTTGAACGGAACCTCTATATCATTCGTCGTCGAATCGAACGAGCCGTGAACCAGGCACAAATCAATGGTATGTACATCTGCTCACTCTCCGCCAAGACAATTGTCTACAAGGGCATGATGCTGGCCGAACAGGTTGCTGAATTCTATCCCGATCTGAAGGATCCGGACTTTAAATCCGCCTTTGCCCTCTATCATCAAAGATATTCAACCAATACGTTCCCCCAATGGTGGCTTGCCCAACCCTTTCGCATGATGGCCCACAATGGAGAAATCAACACACTCAAGGGTAACCTGAACTGGTTGAAGAGCCATGAAATCAAAATGGTATCCGATAGTTTCGGTGGTTTTGAAGAGGATATAAAACCAATCGTCTCACAAGGATCGTCAGATTCCGCAGCTTTGGATGCTGTTTTTGAAGTCATGGTGAGAGCCGGCCGGAATGCTCCCATGACCAAGTCAATCCTTGTTCCCGAAGCCTGGTCTAAGAAACAGGATTCAATGCCTGAGGAATTGCGGGATATGTACCATTATTGCAATGCCATCATGGAGCCTTGGGATGGACCGGCAGCCCTGGCCATGACAGATGGCCAATGGGTGGTCGCTGGGGTTGACCGAAATGGATTAAGACCGTTCAGATATATGGTAACCAGCGACAATCTTCTGATTGCCGGCTCGGAAACGGGAATGGTTCCCATTGATGAAGTGGATATCATCGAAAAAGGTGCACTTGGACCAGGACACATGGTTGCAGTGGATTTACATGCAAAAAAGCTTTACCGTGATCATGAACTCAAGGCAAAACTGTCTTCCAGTCAAGCTTTTGGCGAATTGACGAACAAGATTGTCAAACTCGATGAACATTTGGATGAGGTGTCAGAGAAAACACTTTATTCCGGTGAGGAATTGAGACAGAGACAAAGCATGGCAGGCATGACCCTGGAAGATATAGAAGTAATTCTGGCGCCGATGGCCGAACAGGGAAAGGAGGCTGTCGCCTCCATGGGTGATGATACCCCACCTGCGGTATTGTCCGATCAGTATCGACCAATGAGTCATTACTTCCGGCAGAATTTTAGTCAGGTGACCAATCCACCGATAGATTCCCTCAGGGAAAGCCGGGTAATGAGTCTGATAACCCGATTTGGCAATTTGAACAATGTTCTTGATGAAAAGACGGATTCGGTTGCGACAGCCTATCTGGAATCGCCATTCCTGAGTAATTCGATGTTTGATGCAACCATGGAATTTTTCGGTGATGGAGTTGCCGAAATCGATTGTACCTTCGACCTCTATGATGGTCCCAAGGTCCTGAAAAAGAATCTGCACAGGGTTCTTAAGGAGGCCGAGGAAAAGGTATGTTCAGGGTTTTCACATCTGGTTCTGACTGACCAGAATCAGGGGCCTGACCGCATACCATTGCCGATGATACTTGTGACCAGCGCAGTTCACAGCTGGTTGACCAGAAAGGGCTTGAGAACTTTCACTACCATCAATGTTCGATCAGGCGAATGTCTTGATGCCCATTATTTTGCAGTTCTCATTGCTTGTGGTGCCACTACTGTCAATGCCTACCTTGCCCAGGATACACTATCGGACAGAATTGAAAGGGGGCTTCTGGATGATACTCTGGAAGGAGCTGTCGATAAATTCAGGGAAGCCATCAACCAGGGATTGCTCAAGATCATGTCAAAAATGGGTATTTCCGTTATTTCATCCTATCGGGGCGGGTTGAACTTTGAGGCAATTGGTTTGTCCCGAGCCATGGTTTCCAGGTATTTTCCCGGCATGCCAAGCAGAATATCAGGTATAGGACTGAGGGGACTTTACAAGAAACTGGTTGAACAGCACGGGAAAAGCTGGTCATCTTCTGTAGGCATACTTCCCGTGGGAGGCTTTTACAAGCAGCGTAACTCCGGGGAGGCACATGCCTGGCAGGCTAGAGGCATGCAATTGCTCCAGACGGCCTGCAATCAGGATCGGTATGATCTTTGGCGAGAGTATTCAAGGACAATGAACGGTGGACCTCCCTTGAATTTAAGGGACCTGCTCAAGATTTCCGAAGATGAGCAGGGGGTAAATCTGGATGAAGTGGAATCCATAACATCAATCAGGAAGCGGTTTGTAACTCCAGGCATGTCGCTAGGAGCACTTAGTCCCGAGGCACACAGGACATTGAACGTGGCCATGAACAGGATCGGTGCTAAGTCGGATTCCGGTGAAGGAGGTGAAGACCCAGCTCATGCCACCCCTGATGCCAATGGTGATAATCCTTCCGCCAGAATCAAGCAGGTTGCCAGTGGAAGATTTGGGGTAACTGCTGAATACCTCAATAATTGCGATGAGCTGGAAATCAAAATTGCCCAGGGTGCCAAGCCGGGAGAGGGAGGCCAACTTCCGGGTATGAAAGTAACGGCATTAATTGCCAGGCTGAGGCATTCAACCCAAGGTGTTTCATTGATTTCCCCACCACCTCATCATGATATCTATTCGATTGAAGATCTTTCCCAATTGATTTATGACCTCAAGCAAATCAACCCCTTGGCCAAGGTGTGTGTGAAACTGGTTTCCTCATCGGGGATCGGAACCATTGCCGCTGGTGTTGCCAAGGCCAAGGCCGATGTAATTCTGGTATCAGGTCACTCTGGTGGAACGGGGGCATCGCCTGCAACTTCCATCAAATATGCCGGTCTGCCTTGGGAAATAGGTCTGGCGGAGACCCACCAGGTACTTACCCTCAACAACCTTCGGGATCGGGTAATTCTTCGTACCGATGGGGGATTGCGTACAGGCAGGGATATTGTGATTGCAGCCATATTGGGTGCCGAGGAATTTGGCATTGGTACTGCAGCTCTGATAGCCATGGGTTGTTTGATGGTCCGCCAATGCCAGTCCAATACTTGTCCTGTTGGGGTGTGTACGCAAGATGAAAGGTTACGGGAAAAATTCACCGGTGAAGTATACAAGGTTGTTAATTTGATTACTTTTTACGCCCGTGAGGTAAGGGAAATTCTTGCCGATCTAGGCCTGAAATCTCTTGATGAAGTTGTTGGACGTACAGACCTGCTGTATCAGGTTTCCAAGGGGTCTGACTATCTGGTCGATCTGGACCTCAATCCGCTATTGGTCAAGGTCGATGACAATATCAGTTTTGGCAAGCGATCCGAAAAAGTCAGAAACGAGGTTCAGGAGTCGCTGGATGAGGAAATTAGAACTGATGCAAAGGCCTTCCTTGAAGAAGGAGAAAAAATGCAGCTTTCATATGACGTCCAGAATACCCAGCGAACAATCGGGGCAAAAACCTCCCATCGAATTGTCAAGCGATTCGGGATGAACAATTCATTACAACCGGACCATCTTACCATTAAACTTACCGGGTCTGCCGGACAGTCATTGGGGGCATTTATTGTCAATGGTCTTAAAATCGTCATATTTGGTGATGCCAATGATTATGTCGGGAAAGGCTTGTCAGGTGGAACGATCGTCGTAAGACCACCAAATTCCTCCAAGTTGGTTGCTGCTGAAAATACCATAATCGGCAATACCGTCCTTTATGGTGCTACAAAAGGTAAAATGTTTGTGGCAGGAAGAGCCGGCGAACGCTTCTGTGTCAGAAATTCAGGGGCGATAGTTGTTGTAGAGGGATGTGGAGCCAACGGCTGTGAATACATGACGGGTGGAACAGCGGTTATACTTGGATCAGCCGGTATCAATTTTGGAGCTGGCATGACAGGGGGAATGGCGTATCTATACAATCCTGACGGTAAGGTTCAACAAATGATCAATTATGATTCCCTTGTTTCCTGTCCTGTTTCAGTTCCCTATTGGAAAGATCATCTGTTTGAACTTATCAATGAGCATGTTCGTGAAACAGGAAGCGTATTGGGTAATAGAATATTGAACAATTGGGAAGTTGAAGGTGATAAATTCCTTCAGGTATGCCCCAAGGAAATGCTATCCAGAATCCCGGTACCCATTACCGAATTTGAAAGCCAGTTAATTGCCTAGATAAAACAGGACGGTTATTCGACGTGGTCGTCAATGTTTGCTGGACAAATGAAACTGTAAATTAGCTTTATTGTTATTAAAGTTTGACTATGGTGCAGAAGTCGGGAATCTGGTATCCAAGTGACTTACCGACAAGCAAACAACGGCTTGGCTAATTTGATGTAGAAATGGCCTGAGATGCACCAATCCGAGAATCCACTTTTCACAGTGGCTCGGTACCTTGGCTCAATAAGGCAAAATAGCGGTCATAAACAAAAACCTTGTTACGGTCCTTCCCGGTAATTTCTCTGGTTATGCCTATTGCCTCCAATGTTATCAGGCTTCTCAAGACGGTAGGTAATGACAATTTACACTTATCACGTATTTTGGTTGTGGAGGAAATCGGATGGTCTTGCAGAAAATTATAAATGCTTAGTACTGCAGCAGTGGACTTTCCTGAATTACTAATTTTAGCCCTATCTTCATCAAACAAAGCAACGATTGCTTGTATTGTTTTTGCCCCTTGCTCGGCGGTCTCAATAACGCCGGTAAGAAAAAACTCAATCCATGATTCCCAATCACCTGTTTCAGGTATGGATTGGAGATGGTCATAATACTGTTGCCGATTTAATTTCAAATACATGCTCAGATAAAGGAGTGGACGAATTAACATACCTTCATGTCGAAGAATCAAGGTAATGAGCAATCGTCCAAGTCTACCGTTACCATCGTGAAATGGAAGGATTGTTTCAAATTGAGCATGGGCTAAAGCCACTTTTACAAGCGCAGGCATTTTTATGTTTGATTGGTACAGGAATTTCTCAAAATTGTCTAATGTTTCAATTAGATATTCTGGCGGAGGGGGTACGAAACTTGCGTTTCCAGGTCTGGAACCTCCAACCCAGTTTTGTGATGAACGAAACTCACCCGGAAGCTTTTCATCATCATATGCATTGTTCATTAATATTTTGTGGATTTCTCTTATAAGTCGGAGCGAAAGAGGAAAAAATTCCAAACGCTCAAGCCCATAATTCATGGCATTTACATAGCAGGAAACCTCAGTTAAATCGTTTATTTGGGCTCGAGGAACTTCATCATTCTCAAATAGGAGAAAGTCAGAAAAGGAAGTTTGTGTACCTTCAATTTGTGAGGATAGAACGGCTTCTTTTCTGATGTACATGTATAAGAATAAATTTGCATCTGGTAAAACCATGCACATGCCATCTAGCCGCCCGATAGCAGAGTTGGCCTTATCAAGCAATGGGTAAAGATATGACAAATCCAGTGGGGGTGATGGTGGGAGAGGCTTGGGGATATAAGCTTTATATGTTTCTCCTGCTATTATTGGGCTTTGTTTAAAGCTACCGATTCGTTCCAATTTATCCATTTTTTGTTCTTTAAATAAACTTTTTTAAAAATTATGTTACTTAGAATAAATTAAACAGCATGGATGATAATTGCAATATAATAAGTAACAATAATTATATAATATATTATTATAAGTAATTTAAGTAACATAGATAATCATTTATTTAATCAATTCATTAATTGTTACCCAGAATTTTTACAGTTATGGTTGATTTCAGGCTATCCCAATAGTGATATTTTTGAATTTTTTGTTACAATCGGCTTCTATAGGGAATATTATCCTTGTAATTAGTAATACTAATTTTTATATTGGACCCGATCGCCTTACCTCCTCCCTTTTTGGTGATTACACTTCGACCTTTCCATTTGATGGAAAGGTCGTTTTTCTTGTTTGGTAGAAATTGTTGGAAAGGATACGATCAGAATGCCGGATCAGTGTTCATTTCGATAATAAAGCATGGTAGTATGACGTGATTCAGCAAAAAACAGCCATCTTGATATAAAGATACCGGAAAAAACAAAGCAGAATAGCAATATCCGCGAAACATTGGCGAACCCTGAATCCTGATAAACAAAAACAATACAATAAAGAAGGATTGGAATTATAAGACCTAATGCAACTGCGAGTCCCCTTAACTGGGTGGATTTGCTTTTTGGTAGTCGGTATCCCATTTCTCTGGTAAGGTAATTCGGTCCCATATGAGGAGGTTCAAAGGGCTTGACCGTACCCAATTTACCCAATTGGGTGGCTGTTTCAACACTTGATGCTCCCATTCCTATACGGTCTCTTCTTAAACTCCATAAAATCCATATTACCCAACCTCCAACCAGCAATATAAGAATAATAAACTCAAAGCTCCGGCTGAGAAATTCTGGCAGAAAGGAAAAGTAGAAGATACCTCCACCAAGTAGGGAAAAACCAATAAAGACAAGGGGTGTCAGAACCGTATTCCAAGCAGGTACAGCTTTTAACTGGGTATAGATCATGGCTGTTGAGTACACAGTCACCAACGAAAGCAGGGAAATAATCCAGGCCAATACCAGCACACCTGGACCATGGATATTGAAAAGCCGAAGTACGATGTAGAGGAAAATGCAACCCAGGGTCAGAATGGCAAGTATTCCTTCCCTTGATAGCCAGGAGGAACGCCATTGTGAGAAGGCCCGAATGGCCCGAGCTGGTCTTCGTAGATGAAAGACGGAACTGATCAATCCAACACTGGCCCAAACCAGTGCTAGGAGACCTGTAATGACAACGGCTAGTGATTGGTTTCCATTGCCCAAAATTCCCAACCAGAAACCAATGCCAAATCCGACACCGGAAAAGGTGGAAAACACAATGATGGATATAGCCGGATGCAATTCAGGTCCTAATTTCCATGAAGAAGGTTATCAACCCAGGAAAGGATTCCTCCAGATTTCCGGGTTGCAAGCGAAGCAAGGTTGAAATCCGGACTGGCAAGCTCATCGGCACCATACCTTTCTATGGGTAGTAGATATTGATTTACCGGACTTGTTTCCTGTTCCGGCATCAAATCGACCGATTCCCTGCGAGCTACCAGTTGGGAGACTTCTGAATCGGGATCTGATAGATCACCGAAGAATCTGGCGTTCGTCGGACAGGTTCTGACACAGGCCGGTTCCCTGTCTTCTTCAGGCAGGTTTTCATTGTAGATTCGATCAACACACAAGGTGCATTTTTTCATGACACCTGCAACCGGGTCCATTTCTCGTGCACCATAGGGGCATGCCCACGCACATAATCCACACCCCATGCATTTTGATTCATCAACCAGCACTATACCATCAGAAACACGTTTGTATGAAGCACCTGTTGGGCACACCGTAACACAGGGTGCATCATCACAATGCAAACAACTTTTGGGGAAATGAACAAGTGCACTCATATCATTTTGTTCAGTTTCAAAACTGTGAATCCTGTTTAGCCAGACACCCGAGGGATCATGTCCATAAGGGGATTCATCAGCCAGGGGTGCACCGTACCCACTGGTGTTCCAGGCCTTGCAGTTGGTTACACAAGCATGACAGCCAACACATACATCCAAGTCTATGACAAGACCGAGTTTACGTTCAGTGCTTTTTGGAAGGGAGGTCATTCGGTCCACTCCTTCCCATATTGAAGGGTTGTTGGCCTTCGTCTTGAATCTGGCGGTTCATACTGGGACTTGAATTCAGGATATATACCTTCTTCACCTGCCTTGGCTTTTTTTATTCTTACCTTGAGATCATACCAGGCTGCCTGACCGGTGATGGGATCGGAATTGGCCCAGCGCATTCCGTCGGGTTGTTCTGGCAGCAGTTCGGAAATCAGATGGTTAAGTAGAAATCCCTTTGTTGTTTCCGGTGAGTTGGGAGAAAGGTTCCACGCTCCCGAACGCTTGCCAATGGCATTCCAGGTCCAGAGTGTATTCGAATTTACGGCTTTCATGGGCTTAATCTGAACCCGGATTCGATTCGTGGGTGATTCCACCCAAACCCAGTCATCTTCTTTCAGGTTTTCCTTTTGACAAATTGATTCTGGTACAAACAATCTGTTTTCTGAATGGATTTGACGAAGCCAGGGGTTAAAGGAACCCCAGGAGTGGTACATGGCCATAGGCCTTTGGGTTATGGCCGAATAAGGAAAGTCTTCATCCGATATATTCCCGGGAGGATACCAACTCGGGAAAGGATCAAATGTCTCGGTTATTCTGGTTCTCAATTCCTCAGGTGGCTGGTTGAGACCATGCCCCTCACCTGCCAATTGAAACTTGCGCAGTGTTTCGGAATAAATTTCCAGCTTGAAGGGGCTGGGAGAATCATAAAATCCCATGTCCACTGCCCATTCCTGATAATCCTGATTGACATTTTTCAAATAGAGAGCCCGTTCGGGTATTTCGGCTGACCAGAAGCTTCCATTTTCAATATATTTATCGATTTGACCTGGGTTTGGTTCCCCCTTGCCTGATTCATCACCTTTCTTGCCTCGCCAACCAGCAAGGGGGCCAACACCTTTTTTTCTTTCATGAGTGGCCAGATAATGGGCATAGTTCTTCCATTTTGGTTCATTGTTCTCATCAACAAATCCTGGAAGTTTCAAACGACCTCCCAGTTCCAGTAGAACATCCTGAAACGGTCTGACATTTCTAGTCACCTCGACGACCGGGTATCTGATGGCATCAGCAACCAGATCGGGCTCACCGATCGGACGATCAAGTAATGAAATGCCATCATATCTTTCGAAATAAGTCGTGTCAGGCAAAACAAGATCGGCAAATGAAGTCATCTCTGAAGAGAAAGCGTCGGACACGATAATCTTGGGAATCTTGTAATTTCCATCCTGATCTTTGGCTTTCAGGTCGTTCATGGCAGAAGGAGTGTTCATCGAGGAATTCCAAGCCATGTTGGCCATGTACAGGAATAGAACTTCAATGGGGTATGGATCCTTTGCTGCAGCATTGGAAATAACCGAATGCATCATGCCATGTGCTGCCAGAGGAGCTTCCCAGGAATAGGCCTTGTCAATTCTTTGAGGAGTCCCATCCGGTTCGATCAAAAGATCTTCAGGACCTTTGGGATAGCCTAGGGGAGAACCTGACAATGGGGTATCAGGGCCTGCATATCGTGCCGGTGAAGGATGAATATTATAGGGTTTGGGGTAAGGGGGTTTATAGCGTGTTCCACCAGGTGTATCTATGGTACCAAGTAATATTTGTAGCAAATGAAGGGCTCGGCAGGATTGGAAGCCATTGGAATGGGCCGAAATCCCCCGCATGGCATGAAGTGCAACCGGTCGCTTTTTTATGGTCTTGTGTTCCCGGCCGTAAATATCCCGCCAGGAATGATTGATTTCATCTGAGTGTTCGATTGCAACCTGATAGAGTTCACGAGCCAAACCCTCAATGATCGATGCTGGCACGCCGGTTTTTTTACTGACATTAGCCGGCAGAAACTCCAGTTGAAGATACTTTTCGACCATTAGATTGAAAACGGTAGCAGTCTCTTGACCTTCAGGTGTAGTAATTGTTTTTGACAACAGTGGTTGAGCGTTAGGATCCATATGGGAAACCAGATTGCCGCTCTGACTGTCAACTATCAAGGGATTACCTTGGTCATCCTTGACAATCAGCCCCTTGTCCGGACCCTCTGACAAATTGACTAGCCAAGGGGCATTGGTATGGTATCGCAAACTATCAACATCTATACATCCGGATCGGAGCAACTCGCCAATTATGGAAAGAACAAGCAAGCCATCAGTACCCGGATTGATTCCAATCCAAGTATCGGCTACAGCCGAATATCCCGTTCTGACTGGATTAACGGAGATGATCTTGCCTCCGTTTCTTCGAACTGCTGACAGTCCCATTTTGATCGGATTTGAATCATGGTCCTCCGCAACACCAAAAAGCATGGCCAGTTTGCATTCTTCCCAATCAGGTTGTCCAAACTCCCAAAACGATCCTCCTATGGAATAAATCCCTCCGGCAGCCATGTTCACCGAACAAAATCCACCATGAGCAGCATGATTGGGTGTACCGTATTGTTGAGCCCACCAACCGGTTAGTGATTGACTTTGATCTCTTCCGGTAAAAAAGGCCAGCTTTCTGGGATCTTCGGATCGAACTTCTCCCAACCAACCTGTAGCAAGGGACAAAGCCTCATCCCATGAAATTGACTTGAATTTGCCTTCACCCCTTTCACCTGTTCTAAGCAGCGGGGAACTCAATCTTGAAGGTGCTTCCAGATGAAGCATTCCGGTAGAGCCCTTGGCACAAAGCACGCCGCGGTTGACCGGATGCTTTCTGTTACCCTGAATATACCTTACTCTTCCATCCCTGAGATGGACATCTATACCACATCGGCACGCACACATATAACATGTGGTTTGCTTAACCTCATCCGAGACTTTTGGTGATGAATTCAGGAGTGTTTCCGGCATTTTTGTCCTAATTTTTTGTTGCCGTATTTAAATATTTTATTTCAAACAAATTCAAACATATAAATTTTTGAAGGGCAAAAAAACAGAAATGCAATCCATGATCATTGAAATTCTGCATTGCAGCATTAAATGGGTTTCATCATGATTCATCATGAATTTCAAGTTAAACAAGTCAATAAGGACATAGCATGACAGATAATTACACCCTGACACAAATCACGGAAAACATGGATAAGACAGCAGACCTGAACAAGAATCTTGTTAAGATTTCACTGACTCTGGCAGAAAACAACGTGGAATATTCAAGAAAGTTTAACCAGGACTTGGTTGATGGCTGGATGAAACTTGTTTCCGAATTCAAAAACCCCGAACAATTTTCCAAAACCATGTTCAACATCGTTTCAGCATCGGGTGAAACATCAACGAATTATTTTATGAATTCAGCAGATTTAATCAAAAATGCCCAGAAAGAAACACTGGACATTTTTCTGGCAAAATCAGAAGTGGAAGCCACGCCTGAAATTGAAACCCCCGAACCCAAGGCACCGGCCAAAAAAGTCAAGAAGGCTGTCAAGGAAACTCCTGTCGTCTAATTGATCAATTGGCATGCAAAATATTCCCCCTTTCAGTTCATGAAAGGGGGAATTAACAAAAATAATATTTTTGACAACCGTCTGTAATGGCTTGAAATACACTTCCATAAATC
>WTGT01000253.1 GCA_011523445.1 Paracoccaceae bacterium | reverse complement strand
GGAACTTCTGGCTTGGAGGAATATGCTGACAAGAACCCCACAAAGAGGTTATTTGGATTGTTGTCGAGTATTAAAACACACCGATTTGAGGGAACGGTTAGGGGAAGTGAAAGTGGGAACGCTAGTCATTAGTGGCTCCGAAGATGGCGCAATACCACCCAAAGAGGTCATTGAAGGCACCAAGGGTTTGCCCAATGCTGTCCATGAAACCATTATGGGTTCTGGACACTTGCCTTGTATAGAAAAACCTTTGGAATTCAGGGAATTGATTTTTTCCTTTCTCCTTGAACGGGAATTGGTTAACCGCAATTAATTAGAATCTTTATTGAACTAGGGGTATAAATCCTTGGAATTGTTTTAATAGTGTCTCCTATTCTTTTCGAAACATCAAATGTCTAAAAACCTGCCCTTGGTATTTGTCCTGCTGACAGTAACCATAGATGCCATCGGAATAGGTATCATTATTCCGGTGATGCCTGATTTAATTCAGGAAGTCGGTGGGGCGTCAATTGCGGATGCTGCCCTCTGGGGTGGCGTTCTTGCTGCATCCTTTTCCTTCATGCAATTTCTTTGCGGTCCCACCGTGGGTAGTTTGTCCGATCGCTATGGGCGACGGCCTGTATTATTGATTTCCCTGCTTTTCATGACTCTGGATTACATAATCATGGGGGTAGCCCATGTTATGGTTTTACTGTTTATCGGCAGGGTCGTTGGAGGAATTACGGCATCAACACCAGCAACTGTCGGTGCCTATATTGCCGACATCTCGAAACCGGATGAAAAGGCAAAGAATTTTGGATTGATAGGTGCCTTTTTTGGAATTGGCTTTGTACTTGGTCCACTTTTTGGAGCCTTATTTGCCGAATTTGGCACGAGGGTACCGTTTTTTGCAGCAGCAATAATTGCCTTTGCCAATTTTGTATTGGGATATTTTGTTTTACCAGAAACGGTTACTGATGAAATCAGACGGCCATTTGAATGGAAAAGAGCCAACCCAATAGGTAGTTTATATCACATAGGTAAACTGCCAGGCCTTAAATTGCTCTTGCTCGTATTCTTTCTCATACAAATTGCTTTTGCCGTTTATCCTGCTATCTGGTCATTCTATGGAATAGAAAGATTTGGTTGGGGTCCTACCCTTATAGGTGTTTCCCTTGCCTGCTATGGTATCATGCTAGCCTTTGTCCAAGGATGGTTCATCAGATTCATTTTGAAGTATCTTACCGAAAAACAGACGGTTATATTTGGTTTTTTCTTTGAAATAGTTGGATTCGTGGGTTATGGAATAATCAAGGAAGAAATATATGCCTTTCTCCTGATACCCTTCGGTGCACTTGGTGCAGTAGGTGTACCTGCGCTTCAGGGCATCATGTCAAGAATTGCTGCTCCAAACCAGCAAGGAGAATTGCAAGGTCTTCTTACAAGTTTGACTTCATTGGCATTCATTGTTTCTCCCCTCATTATGACTGGAATATTCTACATGTTTGTCGACCCGGAATTTCCAATCTATCTCCCCGGGGCACCATTCTTGTTCTCTGCCCTAGTGGCAATTGTTTGTTTTGGATTGATCCAATTTGTCAAGGAGAGTGATTATGGTGGAGAAAAGAAGTTTTACTTTTCACTGAAGTAAACCGACCCTGCCCCTTATTCCTTTTGTTTGGGGGCAAGGTGAAAATCAAGGAGCAACCCAGAGTTCATTGAAACCATGAAAATGATATCTGTCAGAATAGATAGGTTTTCTTACCAACTTCAGTTTCGGGAAATATTTGAACAGTTCTCTGAGTGCTATTTTCATTTCCATTCTAGCCAACGGAGCGCCTACACAAAAATGTACCCCTGCACCCAGTGACACATTACCAGGGTTTTGACGTTCCGGATTAAATCGGTTGGGGTTGTGGAATGCTATTGGATCACGGTTTGCAGCTGCAAGCAACAACCCAACCTCCTGGTCCTTTTTGAAGGTATTATCAAAAACATCCACATCATCCTTAGCATATCGCTCAAAGATATGAAGAGGTGGATCAAACCTAAGCACTTCTTCCACCACCATTGGAACAAATTTGGGATCATCAAGTTTTGCAACGTCCAATCCCTCGTCAATTATAGCATTTATTCCATTTCCCAAGGCAAAGGCCGTCGCTTCATGACCAGCATTCAGCAACAGGATACATGTTGAGACCATTTCATCCATTGACAGATTCTCACCATCAATTTCCGATGCCAGCAAGCCTGAAATCAGATCCTCCCCGGGAGAGGTTTTTCTGTGATTGATAAGCGAAACCATGAACTCGGTGAATTCTGCTGAAGCTTTTCCAGCCTGTATCTCCTTGTCCAAGTCCCTGTTTGCCTGATACATGGCTACAATGTCATGGGACCACTTGAGTAGCTGATCGGCCATGGAAGCCTCCACACCCAACAGTTTGGCAATTACGAGTACGGGTACCTTCTCAGAAAAATTCTTCTGCAATTCTATTTCATCATCTGTTAGATTATGCAGGATATTCTTCACTATCAGTTCGATTTCAGGTTCCAGTTTAGCGATACTGTTGGTTGTAAAAGCCTTTGCAACCAGTTTCCTGAGCTTGGTATGCCGAGGTGGATCAATTTCCAGAAGAGAATTCTCCTCAATTTTCAGAAAGGGAGTCAAATGATCCGAGTAGGGACACTTCTTGTCTTCGGGAACTTCCCTGCCCCATTTTCGATCCCTGAGAAAATGATTGACCGAACGATGTGAAATGGCGAATACCAGATCATAATCCTCCCAAAATATCAGATCCCCTCCTTCATTGATTTTTTCATAAAAGGAGTAGGGGTTTTGTACAAAGGCTTCTTCAAGCGGGGATTGTGAAAATTTCAGCATAATAATTTATTGAATACAAACTGAACTAACTGGAGATGGTCAAATTTAATGTAACTCAAAATCAGCTTTTTTTAACATTTTGAAATCATGCCAAATCTGTCTTTGAAAAATCATTACCTTTGTAGAGAAGTCTGATATCGTATTCATTAGCACAAGCATAAGCGAAACAGTCACCAAAATTCAAATTTGCATCGTGCCCCACAAATTTCCCATATCGTGATGCTGCCTGAATAGCTGATTTTCCAATCCGAGGCGTGATTGAAATATCTTCAGCATTTACACTTTCACAGAATTCATCAATTAATTTCTTTGAAAGTTGGAGCTCTTCTTTTGTTGGCTTGAATTTACCTGAGCGTGACCTTGCAAAAGCAACCACTGCCTCGAATCTAACCAAAGGGGACACGTAAAGTCTTGATTGGTAATCTTCAATACGCCTTACAAAATCTTCAAATCCAGATTCTTCGTTTAGTATTGAAACGATTGCTGAAGCATCTATGAACATCAGGAATCATCCCACATTTCATCTGTAAATTTCTTCATGTCAAAGTTAGGATCCGGCTCACCGATTAATTTAGCTTGAGCTTGTAGTTCATATACATGTTCAAGAAGGCTTTTCTCTTTTTTCTTTGCATCTAAGAGAGAGTTTAATCCTTGGCGAACGGCCTCAGTCTTGTTTTTTACACCTGTTGTTTTTACAACCTTCTCAGCCAGAATATTTACGGTTTCGTCTCTAATGTATAGCGGCATATTGAATTACTCCATAAAAAGAATATCCAAAATAAATATTCTGTATATTCATTTTGGATATTCCATTAAAAATGTCAACAGCCTTTTATTAACTCCTGATCAGCGAACTAAGCTCAAATTTCAGCCTCATTTATCATATCCGGCAACAATTGATACCCGCCTGAATCCATCACATCGCCACTCCCCACCCCACTATTGACAGTACGGGTGGGTATCCGGCATCAATTAGTATGAAACATTGGCGACAGGAAGGAAGAGAGTTGTTCCCTTGGCATTCCGGTTCGGTTCCAAGATATTTATGCCGTCATTGGCGATGCTCCTGTAGCAGATCGAAGGTGACCTACCACATCCCTCACAGAAAGCGTTACCAATACAGTCCGGTCAGCCTCAGAATGCAATATGCCATGGAAGCCAGTAACTAAACAATTAAATATTTAGGTTCGCAAACCCTTATTGTGGTAAAAACCGCTCTTAGGTATTCGTTGTTCTATTAAGAATTACTGCTTGATAATATAAATTACTGAATGGCAATGTTATTGTTTACGGGGCAACAGTTAGCATTTTTG
>WTGT01000155.1 GCA_011523445.1 Paracoccaceae bacterium | reverse complement strand
GTAATCAGCGGAACCCCCCTAATGAATTCGATAAATCCGACACAAAGCGATTTCACAATCAATAGATCTGATTTTCTGCCCAAGGCAAGCAAAATACCGATTGGCAGTGAGGCAGCTATGCCAGTAGCACCAATAATTACGGAAAGAGTGAATCCGCCAAATTGTTCACTTTCAACAATTTCAATTGCAAGAGGGGTAACATTTTCGGACAAAAAGACCGCTACGGGAATGACACCAAACAAAAACCAGAAAATGATCAAAAGGCTTCCGACAATCGTTCCAATCAGTAGTCCCCTTTTCTCGTTGAGAAAATTAAATACAAGATAGCCGACAATCAAACCAGCCAGGGTCAGGAAGGGCGTCCAGATGGTTCCTCCCCACAGCAACCAGTAACCAAGGAAGGGATAGGTACCTGAAAAATAAAGCATTTGTCTGGGTAGTTTGGGAAACAGAATGGGAGCTAGAGCAATCAGCATCAGGACAAAAGTCAAGTTGACCCGCCAGTAAAGTTCCTTGGGGTAAAAACCATAGAATAGTTGCAGGTACCTTTCCCGAATAACGGCCCAACAAGCTCCGGTTGTCCCTTCACCATAGGTCAGGGGAATGACTTCACGGCATTCCCTCAAGGATGTTGCGGTCCATGAAGATAAAAAGACCCAGGGTAGTATTGACGCCAGAAGATAAATCACCAGGAGTCCAGAAAGTATCGTCAGCAGTGAATTCAACGGTCCACTGAAAAGATTGTAACGAATCCATCCCAGAACACTTCCCTCCATCATGGGGGGTGCCTGGGAGTCCAACATCTCGTTGCGAACGAAGGAATGATCACTCATGCGCTATCTCTCCTTGATCTTCACGGTTGAGTTGTACCAGTTCATCACGGCCGAAATACCGAGCGATATACCCAGGAAGACAAGCATCAGCAAAAGTATGCTTTCCAATTCCCGTCCAGTCTGATTGAGGGTAATGCCCCCGAGAGTACCCGTAATGTCCATATAACCAACGGAGATTGCCAGGGAGGAGTTTTTCGTCAGGTTCAGAAATTGGGAAATCAAGGGTGGTATGATTACCCGAAGGGCCTGAGGAAGTATAATGAGGTTCATGGTCAGGCCAGGCCGCAAACCCAGTGAATAGGCTGCTTCGGTCTGTCCCTTCGAGACAGCCAGAATTCCAGCACGAACAATTTCGGCGATGAACGCCGAGGTATAGCAGGACAGGGCAAGCCAGAGGGCAATAAGCGAATTTCTGAGATAGATGCCACCTTGGAAATTGAATCCCTTGAGTTCCGGTTTGCCAAGATAAAACCCGAGAATATACAGGAGAATGATAGGCGGAATTACGACAACCGCAATCCTGTACGGCCAAACCAATGGTCTATGTCCTGTAGTTTGCTGTGTCTTGTCAGCTCTGTTCTTGAGTATGTTTGATACGAAAATACCGGCAAAAAGGACAATCAGAAAAGCGATCAGATCAAGACTCACCTCAAAAATTCCAAATATGCTGATGTCACCTAGACCATTACTAAAAAACGGTTCCGGGAGATAGGTGCCCCGGTTGGTAATAGCGACACTATCCCAAAACAGTAGGGAAGATTCAGGATTGTCACCACGGAAAGTGGCTGGTCTCGGAAGTGATTCAATCAAAACCGCCATGGTGAAAACAATCCACAGCAGAACTGGAACATTACGGAATATTTCTACCCAGCAAGTCATGATTTTGGCAACAATCCAGTTATGGGACAGTCTGAGTATGCCGATTGCTATGCCCAATACAGTTGCTGTTATACATCCCAATACTGCAACAATCAGGGTATTGATCAACCCGACAAAGGCTGCCCTCAGATGGGTTGATCGGGATGAGTACTCAATGAGTTTCTGGTTGATGTCATAGCTGGAAGGTTCAAACAAAAACCAGAGTTCCACTCCTTTTCCCAATGTTTCAAGATTTTGAATCGTATTACTGATCAACCATGAAATCAATAACATGAATCCTGCAAGGGCAACTATCTGAATGGTCATGGATCTGTACCTGGTATCGTACAGAAGCATACCAAGGGTAAAAGTCTTTTTGGGTGGAACTGTTTGCACCGAGAATTTCGTTATTTTATGACTGATAAAAAAAGCCGTGAGTTTGTGGCTCACGGCTTTAGGTGTTTAAGGAATTGTTATAAACAATTCAAGTACGAATTATGTACCTTTGAAAATTAACGATACGGAGGTGCGTAAATCAATCCGCCATTTGTCCAGAGATCGTTTACACCACGGGACAGTCCGATTGGAGTGTTGACCCCGATGTTTCGCTCAAAGATTTCACCGTAGTTGCCAACCTGTTCGATCATGTTTACGGCCCAATCATTGGGAAGTCCAACCATGTCGGCATAGGTTCCTTCGGTACCCAGAAGACGGTTGATTTCCGGATCATTGGTTGGAGCACTTGCCATTTCACGAACATTGGCGGCAGTAAGACCTTTTTCTTCGGCAATAATCAAGGCATTAAGTACCCAACGTCCGATGTCAGCCCACTGATCATCACCATGTCGTACCAACGGTCCCAGCGGTTCCTTGGAAACCACCTCGGGAAGAACGACATAATCATCAGGATTTTCGGCAGCCGCCCTTGTGGAAGCCAAACCTGACCGGTCAGTTGTGTAAGCATCACAAGCCTGAGCAAAGAACTGCTCCTTGGCTTCAGCATTATCTTCGATTGGAACCGGCTCGTAAGACATTCCGTTTACACGGAAATAGTCGGCCAGATTCAACTCTGTGGTAGTACCAGTCTGGATACAAACACTTGCACCATCCAGTTCAGTGGCAGAGGATACCCCTAGATCAGCACGAACCATGAAACCCTGTCCATCATAGAAGTTGATGCCAAGGAAGGTTTGCTTGAGATCGGTATCTCTGGAAAAGGTCCATGTGGTGTTTCTTGCAAGGATATCAAATTCACCTGCTGCGAGAGCTGTAAATCTGTTCTTGGTAGAAACGGGTGTAAATTCGACGGCATTGCTGTCACCAAAAATGGCTGCGGCCAGAGCACGACAGTAATCTACATCAAACCCTTCCCACTCGCCTTCGGCATCGGGACTGGCAAAACCAACCAAGCCAGTCGACACGCCACATTCTAGATTGCCCCGGGCCATTACATCATCCAAAGTGGCTGAATAAGCAGAGCCTGTGACAAAAACTGCTGCAATAGCAGCGATTAAAAATCTAATTTTCATTAAAATATTTCCTCATCAATAAGCAAATTAGAGATGGTACGAGTCTAGTCAATTCAACAATGACTTGCAACAATTTTCCAAACCCAAATACCATATTCTGAAATTAGCCCGAAAATATAGGACTTCAATTACTATATATAAGTAAACAGAATATAATTCTTACTTAGTTGAAAAAATAGGAATTAATTTTCCAAAAATTCTTATTCATAACAAAATAAAGGAAATAATTTCATTATATACAAATCATTTACCAAAACATTTTATTCTGTCATGGGTTATCAAACTAAGGAATAATGTATGTCCAAATCCCAATCCTTAGCCAAAAATTTCCTTATTACCTGACTGAAGACAGCAGGGTATTTGTAAAAATCAAATTATGCTTTGCACAATAAAGACATAATGATTATGTAAGCACTGACGCGATGATAGATATATTTAACAGCATTCTCCCCTTCTTTATCGTAGTCGCTTGCGGGTATGGATCGGCAAAAATTAACTTTTTGTCAATGGAAGCCATTGCAAGCATTACAAAATTTGTCTTCTACATAGCCCTGCCCTGCATGTTGTTTCGCTTCTCCTCGGGGATATCCATTGGAGAAATGTTCGATAACCAGTTTTTCCTCGCTTATATTTGTGCAACTCTCGGAGTGTATCTGTTTACTTTCGGTCAAGGGTTGATCAGGGGTGTGGGTACTGCGGAAGCTGCTGTCGAGGCTCAATGCTCATCCATTGGTAACGTGGGTTTTCTGGGTATTCCGATGCTTGTTCTGCTCATTGGAGAAGAATCCGTCGGACCGATCATATTTTTCTTGGCATTGGATTTGATCATATTTGGGACATTGATTGTTATGACCATAAAGATATCCCAGGAAGGTAGGTTGACTAGGGAATCAATGATCAAGGTTGTACTGGGAATAATTGGTAATCCCATGGTACTGTCGATTTCCCTTGGTTTGATCTGGGGTGAATTTGATATTGTAATGCCCGCTGCCATTGAGGAATGTTATATCCTGCTGAGTGGGGCAGCTACACCCTGTGCACTTTTTGTCATCGGGGCTTCGCTTGCTGACAAGTCTGCAGAAAAATATGTTGTTGCCGGATGGCTATCTACCTTGAAACTTATTGTGCACCCCTTGTTGATGGCCTTTTTTGCCCTCAAGGTATTCAGGGTTGATCCATTTTCAGCCAGTATCATGATAATGGCTGCAGCCATGCCTACGGCCGGGAATATTTACATATTGGCCCAGCACTTTGGCGTTGCACCCAAAAGGGTTTCGGCAACGATATTGATATCCACAGCCGTAAGTGTAATCACTTTATCAATCGTAATTGCCATGATAAACGGAGTGGATTGAAAAAATTCAAGAAAGGATTTCAGGTATGGAAGCTGTTAGCTTAAACAAATGTTTTGGAGGTACCCAAGGGGTATACAAACACTACTCCACAGCTTGTCAGTGTGACATGACATTTGGTTTGTTTTTGCCTCCCGGGGAACAGAAAAAGCCATTTCCTGTTCTGTGGTTCCTGTCAGGTTTGACCTGTACTCACGAAAATGCCATGACCAAGGCAGGTGCACAACAAAAGGCAGCTGAGTTGGGTATGGCCATCGTATTTCCTGATACCTCACCCAGAGGCAAGGATGTACCTGACGATGATGATAATTATTTGGGACAGGGGGCAGGGTTTTATGTTGATGCTACCCAAGAACCATGGAATAGGAATTTCAAGATGTGGAGCTATATTGCCCACGAACTTCAGGAAGAGGTGATTTCAAATTTCCCCGTGGATCAGAACTCCCAGGGAATTACGGGCCATTCCATGGGTGGACATGGTGCTTTGACCCTTGCTCTTACCATGCCTGAAACATATCGATCTGTTTCTGCTTTCTCGCCAATCGCAAATCCAACCAACTCAGATTGGGGACAAAAACAGTTTGCGGCCTATTTTGGGGCAAATTCAAAACTACCAGAACAACATGATGCCACTTTGCTTCTGGACCGTAATGGATATCCGGGTGAAATCCTAATTGATCTGGGAACCGATGATCAGTTTATGGATTTATTACGACCCGATGCATTTGTCTCGGTAATGGTGAGTAGAGGCCAAAAGGGAAGCTTCAACATGCGCGAGGGATATGACCATGGTTATTTTTTTGTGACCACATTTATCAATGATCATATCGAACATCATTTCCGAAGTCTGCAAAAGTGATAATACCCTGGTCAATCCGAAACTACAGCTTGATATAACTCCCGGTCGGGAAAACCGTCCGGTATCCATCCTCTGGACTTTTGGTAATGTTGAATTGATTTTATGGTTTTAGGGCCGGTAAGCCCATCAATTCCACCCGTATCATACCCCTTACCTACCAAATATGACTGAACCTTCTTCAATTCGCTTTTAGTAAGGTATGTTTCAGCAGAAGGCCAGCTGGAGACCAGCGTTTGTTTTCCAGTTAAACAGTTTGCAAGGTAACCAACTGCAAGGGCATATGGTCTTGATGGATTATAGGCAAGTATGGATTTGAAATTACAAAAAAGAGCGAATTTGGGGCCATTCTTGCCTGTCGGAGAGATAATTTCCGTATTTGCATTTAAAGGCACCTCTTTGTTTACAAATTCTATTCCCTCCTTTTGCCAGTTGGAAACAGTAGATTCATGACCATTATTCAACTTCAAGAAATCAAACCCCGGTGGCACCAATACTTCAGACAATACAGGAAGGTATTCCACCCAGCCGTGTTTGTGGAGATAGTTGGCAGTTGATGCCAAGGCATCCAGAGGATCATCACCCCAAATATCAACTTTCCCTCTGTGACGAATATCAATCCCATATTCAAGATATACTGTGGGCATGAACTGAGTGTGCCCCATGGCTCCAGCCCAGGATCCCTTGAATTGATCAGGGGGAACTATTCCATCCTGAAGGATTTGCAGGGCCGAAATCAGGTTTTGTTCAAAAAAATCCCTTCGGCGGGTGTTGGTTGTTGCGAGTGTAGCCAAGGCATCTAGTACAGGATGATCACCCTTGATTTCTCCATATCTTGTTTCAACTCCCCAAATTGCGGCCAGAACTTCCCGTGATACAGACAAACCAAAATCCCCGATAGCTCCAAACATTTTAGATTCTGAACCGAGTTTCTCGGTACCGGTAACAATTTGAGTGTCAGAGGTTAAAATTTCGAAGTATTTCTGAAGAGAAAATATTTCTTCGGGTTGGTTGTTTGACTTATTCCAGACCTCTTCATCAAAGCAAACCGTTTCCAGATGTGCTAAAAACTCAAAATCTTCATGAGAACTTCGTGTTTGAGCAAAAAAGGCCTCACGCCATTTTTCGAATTGAGATATGAGTTCTGAACCCATCAGGAATTATTCACCCAACAAATTTAAATTGCCGGTTCAAACCTCTTGATGAGTTTCCTGGAATTTCTTTTGCTGCTCTGGGGAAGCCTCTTTTTGATAATGTTTCTTCCATTTTTCAAATGGCATTCCGTATATGATTTCTCTCGATTCCAGCTTGTCAATCGAAATTCCTTTTTCTGCGGCCGCTTCAGCATACCATCTGGAAAGGCAATTGCGACAAAAACCAGCCAGATTCATCATGTCTATGTTTTGAACATCAGTTCTGTTGCGAAGATGATCAATCAGTCGCTGTAAAACAGCCGCCTCGATTTCAGTTTGAGTTTGATTATCCATGATTACACCTTTTTCCAAATGGGTACCTTGATCACATCAATTTGACAATAACCAATTTTTCAGATTGGCACTAAATTACAGCCCTTTTGTTTTTTGTAGAGATTATCTGATAGACAACAAATAATTTAATGATGTTCAATTGTAAATGAGAAGAAAGAAACCTAGAAAAGCCCCTGCTGTCTGAGGATGCATTCCAGTGTATTCCTCGGCAGAATTCGTTATCAATATTATTCTTGCATCATAGGGATTTGATGGGGCAAATGGGTCTGAAATACAGGGGCTATCATTCTTCGCTTCATCATGGTTGGCTTGTTGTTCAATTGAACTGGTCGGTTGGATACCTTGTTCACCATATTCAGCGACAAGAGTTGCGACCACTAAAAGCTGATCTAAGGTGTTATAGGCTTAAGCCGCTGTGCAGGGAGGGGACGTCAACTGGTAGAAAACCATAGTGGCGAAGCCACCTGATGTCTGATTCAAAAAACGAACGCAAATCCGGAATGCCGTACTTGAGCATGGCGATGCGATCAAGCCCCATGCCAAAGGCAAAGCCCTGATATTTGTCGGGATCGACATTACAGGCTTTCAGAACATTTGGATGAACCATACCGCAACCCAGGATTTCGAGCCAATCGTTGCCTTCGCCGATTTTCAACTGATCTTTTTCCCATGAACAGCGAATATCCACTTCTGCCGAGGGTTCGGTGAAGGGGAAGTGTGAAGCACGAAACCTCAATTCCACGTTTTTCACTTCAAAAAAAGTTCGGCAAAACTCCTCCAAGGTCCATTTGAGATGGGCCATATTCAAGTGTTTATCTATGGCCAGACCTTCAATCTGATGGAACATGGGGGTATGGGTCTGGTCATAATCGCATCTGTACACGCGTCCGGGGGCAATTATCCTTATCGGGACACCCTGGTTGGTCATGGACCTTATTTGCACAGGAGAGGTATGCGTTCGCAATACATTGGGATTCTTTGCTGTCTTGGAATCACTCTTGATGAAGAAGGTATCATGCTCCTGCCGGGCAGGATGTTCCGGAGGCATATTCAGGGCATCAAAATTGTACCAATCCGTTTCAATTTGGGGTCCTTCGGCATAACTGAAACCCATATCAGAAAAAATAGCAACGGCCTGCTCAATTGTTTGGCTGACCGGATGAATGGACCCTTGCCTGCGAGACCTTCCAGGTAGGGTTACATCTAGCCATTCCTTTTGAAGCTGTTCTTCAAGCTCCTTGTCAACCAACGCTTCCTTTTTACTCGAAATAGCCTGGGTAACATCGACCTTCAGACTGTTTAACTGTGGAGCGATTTCTTTCCTTTGCTCGGGATCCATGGAACCCAGCTTGCGTAATTCTAGGGTAATGGTGCCCTTTTTGCCCAAAGCACTGACACGTACCTGTTCAAGCTCACTTTCCGAGGAGGCACGATCTACCTCCTCCAGATAGTTTTGTCTTAATTCCTCAAGTTTGGTCATAACCCGAATGTGCCTTGAGCACGCTTTTTGAGATTTATTTCAGGGCAGCCCTGGATTTTTTCACGATTGATCGAAAGGCTTCAGGTTCGGTAACGGCAAGATGTGCCAGTACCTTACGGTCAAGGTTGATTTGAGCTTCCTTCAAGCCATGAATAAACCGGGAATAGGTCAGCGTTTGATCAACTTCCCTTACTGCAGCATTGATTCTCTGGATCCACAGGGCCCTGAAGTTCCGCTTGCGAACCTTGCGGTCCCTAGTCGCATACTGTTGGGCCTTGTCCAAAGCCAATCGGGCTGACCGGTAAGTATTTTTCCTGCGGCCATAATAGCCTTTGGTTGCTTTGGTTACCTTTTTGTGTCGGGCATGGGTAACCGTACCGCTTTTTACTCGTGCCATTGATTTAGATCCCTAACGAGAGTAAGGCATGAAAGCCTTGACAATTTTTTCATCTTGTGCGGAAAGGGTGGTTGTTCCCCTCGCATTTCTAATAAACTTGTTTGATCTTTTGATCATCCCGTGCCGCTTACCTGCCTGTTGGACCTTGATACGGCCCTTGGCGGTCACCTTGAATCTTTTCTTAGCACTAGACTTCGTCTTCATTTTGGGCATTTCAAACTCCTTGAGTCGAGAAAGTGACATGATACCCGGCATGCCTCTTTTGGCCGGCATCATGAGAAGGTAATCAGATAGGAGATTTCGGACAAATATCAATAATCAGTTGTACACACTTCCAAAAAAATCTTCTTAAAGGCAATGATTCTCAGGATAACACCCAAATCCCTATGGCCGCCTGTTTCTCAAATTCAACAATTTCAGTCTGAGGGCATTGAGCTTGATAAAGCCACTGGCATCATTCTGGTCGTAGGCCCCGGCATCATCCTCAAAGGTTACATGCTTTTCGGAGTACAGTGAGTAGGGAGATTCCCTACCAACCGTTTGGACATTCCCCTTGTAAAGTTTCAGATTTACTTTGCCGGTTACAAATTCCTGACTCTTGTCAATCAGGGCCTGAAGCATTTCCCTTTCGGGGCTGAACCAATACCCATTGTAGATCATTTCAGCATAGCGAGGCATGATTTCATCCTTCAGATGTGCAGCACCACGATCAAGAGTGATTTGTTCCATCCCCCTGTGTGCTTCCAGCAAAATTGTTCCTCCGGGAGTTTCGTAGATGCCTCTTGATTTCATCCCGATATAGCGGTTTTCTACCAAATCAAGGCGTCCAACTCCATGGGCACCACCAATCCTGTTGAGTTCTGTCAGCAGTTGTGCTGGTGACAAGGATACACCATTTATTGCTACCGGATCACCTTTCTCGAAGGTAACTTCAAGATATTCCGGTGTATCAGGTGCCTTCTCGGGATCAATTGTTCGCTGGTAAACAAAAGGAGGAGCTTCAACAGCAGGATCCTCCAAAACCTTGCCCTCAGATGAGGTATGGAGTAAATTGGCATCAACTGAAAAGGGAGCCTCACCTCTTTTATCCTTGGCAATGGGGATTTGATATTTTTCTGCAAAATCAATCAGCTTTGTTCTACTCGTCAGGTCCCACTCTCGCCAAGGTGCTATAACCTTAATATCTGGATTTAAGGAATAGGCCGAGAGCTCGAACCTAATCTGGTCGTTACCTTTGCCGGTCGCCCCGTGCGCTATGGCATCGGCATTCGTTTCTGAGGCGATTTCAACCAGCCTTTTGGCAATCAGGGGACGTGCGATCGAAGTACCTAGAAGATACAATCCCTCGTAAAGGGTATTGGCCCTGAACATCGGGAATACATAATCCCTAACAAAGTCTTCACGCAAATCTTCAATGTAAATTTCCTTGATTCCCAGCAATTCGGCCTTTTTCCTGGCTGCGTCCAATTCCTCCTCCTGGCCCAGGTCAGCAGTGAAGGTAACGACTTCAGCCTCATATTGTGTTTGCAACCATTTCAGGATTATGGATGTATCCAAACCGCCTGAATAAGCCAATACCACCTTGTTTACTTTGCTCATAACGATTCCCAGAAATGATTAACCCACAAATGAAATTGCCTGTTCCATATCAAACCGACAAGGGGGAAATATACACTGAAAGGTAAAATGTAACCCCAGTTAATCGTTTTTGATCCGTATCACTACGGCCGCCCCGTTATGCATTCACTACGAAAATCAGGGTTAATCAGAAAAAATTACCTTCAGGTTTCTCCCATCAGGGCTTTGTCAAAGGGATAGGTTGTCAGATTGTCAGGACCGTTTTCAGTGACCAGAACCTGATCCTCCAATTTGATGGAAAAATCGCCACCTTCCGGGCTGACCAAGGCCTCGACACAGAAAACCATACCCGGTTCGACGCAATAATCAAACGAACCTTTCGTATAACCATCTGGATAGTTGATACCGGGCCACTCATCGCAGAGACCAACACCATGCATCAGAACACCATACTTTTGTTTTTGATAGATTGGATCAAGCCGATGACTCTTGAAGGTCAAATCATCAAAATGGGTCCCGGGTTGCAGCAGTTGCATGTTGTACTGGATATGCTCAACCCCGTGTTTCATCGCATCAATCATATCCTGCCGAGGCTTTTGATCGCCTATCCACCAGGTTCGTGAAATATCCGTACAGATGCCATAGCATCCAACCAGATCGGTATCAAACGCCAGGATTTCATTGTTCTGCAATTTTCTGGGACCACACTCCTGAAACCAAGGGTTGGTTCTCGGTCCGGTTGCCAACAGTCTCGTTTCGATCCATTCACCACCCCGCTTGATGTTTTCGGCATGTAATACTGACCATATCTCATCTTCCGACATACCTGGCTTGGCTGCATCTTCCATGGCCTTGACGGAAACTTCACAGGCATGGCTTGCACATCTCATGGCCAGGATTTCATCAGGTCCCTTGATCGAACGGGATTTTTCCGTAATCTCTTCTCCGTTCATAATTTCAAAACCAACGTTATCAAGGGCCCGCAAGCCTGAAACCATTATTTTATCAACAGCCAGTCGGCGGTTGTTGCCACCATGCTCCTTGATCAATTCATCAATTTCATTGGCAAATGTTACAGCACGTTTCTCATCGCCATCACCAGCAGTGAAGTAAAAGAGCGACGCTCCAGTTCTTACCTCCCTGACCAGTGGATTGAACTTGGCAAGAAACATGGAGGATTTGTAATCCCATAGAACCATATAGCCATCAGCACAAAGCAGAACGGCCCGAAAGGGATTGTGGGTGTTCCACAACTGCATGTTGGTTGAATCCGTGGCATAACGAATGTTCAGGGGATCAAATAGTAGCAACCCACCATAGTCACGATCAATAATGTGCTGGATAAGTCTTTTCCACCTGTGATTACGCATCCTTTCCAGATTCGGAAGTTCCAGTCCGACCTCTTCCCATTCCCTGAAAGCAAGCAGAGTTGGTCCAATTTCAATTCGATCATGGTCATTGATTGTTCCATCCTTCAGGTGGGTACCCTTTGAAGGATCTATTTTCCGTGTGGCTGAAAAATGTTCCTGGTCCATTAAATATTTCTCCCTAATTTGAATTCCCTTATCTTATGGAATCTGGTACAAGCAGGTTTACAAATAAAATCTCCAATATTTCCTTGTTTATAAAACCGATGCTTCACGAGTTTCACGAAATTTGTCAAGAAAATCTTTCCTTTGAACCTTGGGGCAAGGAAAAAACCAGAAGGTTGCCGGGAATCAACCCATTAGAGCCACATGAATGGCTGTTTCGTGATGATGCATTTGACAGGCAAATGAAGTACAGGGATCACCTGATCAAGACCAAACGAGATCTGGTTTTTGATTGTACCGGGGAGGGAGACCTCATCGCTGAGGAATTGCTTCGAACCATTTGTGAAGCACTTCAGGATGTTGAGGATTATATTTGGGGGAAGGGTCATGTCACAAGACCAGACGGGCAAATCATTGAATTAAACGATGATCATCCCCTGATCGTTGCGGGCCGCTTGGTTCAGGAGGATTTGTGCCTGCTACACAATGGTGGTGATCAACATGTCCTGGTTGGAGCCATATTGTGTTTTCCGGCAAGTTGGCTTCTGTCTGAAAAAATGGGCTTGCCACTCACCTCAATTCATGATCCTGTGCCCCAGTACAATGATCGTATTGCCATGGTGGTCCAGCGGATGTTTGATAATCTACAACCCGACAGGATTATTTACCGAGGGAATTATCTTTCTTACACCAATCCCGATCTCCACCAGCCGAGAAGCATGAATCATAGGCGAGACAAGGACAAGACAGGTAAAAAGTGGGCAAGGGTGGAGCGTCAAACCTTGAGGAAATTGAATGATACCAAGGGGGTTGTATTTGGAATCCATACATCGGTATGTCCACAGAACAGTTTATCCGATCCCGAGGAATTCGAGAATTATCTGGCCGAAAAGGAATACTGATGTTCCCATGCGTGGGATGGTCGTCAATTATGCAAGATGTCAAATTCATTTAAATCAAATGCAACCTTTCTGGTTGGGGTAATTAGGGCTTTACATTGTCTCTGCACCTGACATTTAACCAGATTAGCGAGGGTTTGGAAACCTACAGGGGCGGTTCTTCGGATTACATGCTCAATGAAGGGCTGCTTGATCATATTCCACGGGCCAAAAGTCCGGCCAGCGTACTGATACCTCTTGTCAGCAGGCCCGGTGGGGTAACGGTTATATTTACCAGGCGTTCAAGTCATCTCAAGTACCATGCCGGACAGATTTCCTTTCCGGGTGGAAAAGCCGAGCATTGGGATCGTGATGAGTTGGAAACTGCCCTGAGGGAAGCAAAAGAGGAAATTGGATTGGATCCAGCTCAGGTTGAAATTCTTGGGGTATGTCCTCCCCATGAGACGGTAACCGGTTTCAGGATTACCCCATTTGTTGGTAAAGTGGACCCCCTGTTTGACGCCATAGCCCAAATCGAGGAGGTTGCAGAAATCTTTGAGGTTTCACTGAATTTTCTGATGGATTTAACAAACTACCGTATTGAATCCATAATGAGGGACGGGAAAAAATACAGATACATAGGGCTCAATTACCATGAGTATCATATCTGGGGAGCAACAGCCAGAATACTCAATGGTCTTGCCAGACATCTCAACGAGCGATGCGAATAAAACGATTTTGGCAAAATGATCAATTTCTGGTAGGGTTGTTCAAACTTTTCCGGGATGAAGGATTTCAACTGTATTTTGTTGGTGGGTGTGTCAGAGACAGCATCCTGCAAAGATCTCCTTACGACCTTGACTTGGCTACAGATGCCACCCCAACCGAGATGAAGGAAATGTTCAACCGTGAAAAAATCGGTTTCAAACCGATAGGGGTTGAATTTGGTTCGTTGGTGGTGGGACCAAACGGGGTATCCATTACCACCTTTCGCAAGGATATCAAGGCCTATGGCAGGAAGGTCGAGGTCTGTTTTGCGGCGGATTTGGAGACGGATTCCTCTCGCAGGGATTTTACCATAAATGCCCTTTATGCTGACTATGAAGGAAAAGTACATGATCCCAGGGGAGGATTGAAGGATCTGGAGAAAAAACGGGTTAGATTCATAGGTACTCCGGTTAATCGAATCAATGAGGATTATCTGCGCATATTGCGATTTTTTCGGTTCAGTGCCCTTTATGGTGATCCTGCCAGGGGTTGTGATTCCGAGGGTTTGGCTGCCATTCGAAAGTTTCAGGCCGAAAAACTCGGGTTGCTATCCGGGTATAGAATCAGATCCGAAATATTTCGTATTCTATCCATAAGGCCTCTCTATTGGTGTCTCAAGGAATGGGAGAATACTCCCAGTTGGCACTGGTTCTTCCCGGAAGGTCAGGTCCTGAAACACGAGAAACTGGAACAAATGGAGCGGGCACACCAGTTTGAACCCAATCCCATTACCAGTCTTGCGGTACTGAATATCAACACGAAGAATTGTAAATTGGATTTAACAAGGGTTGAACATTTAAAACTTGACATATTGTTACAATATTCAAAGGATAACGAATGTTTACTTGAAGAGTTGGCTTATCAGTTTGGCAAAGGAACAACTGAAGCTATAGTCCTGATCAGGGCCATAATGGGTAATGAGGGAATCCCCTCAGACTTCAGGTCAAGGGTTGATTTTGCAGCAAGTCAGGAATTTCCAGTCAAGGCAAAGGATTTGGGAACAAGATATGAGGGGAAGGAATTGGGTGACAAACTTAAGGAATTGCAAAAGGTATGGATTTCATCAGGTTTTGAGGTATCTAAATCTGCCCTGCTGAAATTGGTATAGTGAAAGGCAAGGAAGCTAATGCGAGTGGTTGAAATCATGGTAGGGTCTTGTTGTTCGGTAAGTTGATCAATCCATACCAGTATTCAGAGGGTGATCCACCACAAACCCTAGGCCAGTTTTACTTGTGGTGCTTGCAAGGGTCATTTCCACTGATTTTCATTGGTTTAGGGGTGTCCATGCTGGCGGGTTCGATGGAGGTATGTTCCGCCTTGATACTGGGGCTGATCATTGATAGTGCAGTATCAACGGACCTGAACAACATCTTTACCGACAATATCCTGCTCCTTGGCGGTGCCGTTGTTTTCTTTCTGGTGGTTAGACCCTTTGCCTTTGGGGCAAGTACCTATATCAACTCGGTCTTGATCAACCCGAACATCAATGCATTGGTTCTTTCAAGACTTCATCGCCATACGATGGATCAGGCGATTTCATTTTTTGATGATGATTTTGCCGGTAGAATATCCCAGAAGCAACTGCAAGCATCAAGGGCCATTTCGGAAACGGTCAATGAAATTGTCAACGTGATTTCGTTTGCCATAGCCTCATTGCTGGGATCATTCCTGCTCCTCGTTTCAATTGATTACAGGATTGCCATATCGCTGATAGTCTGGCTTTTCTGTTATGTTTTTTTCATTCGCTGGTTCTTGCCCAGAATCAGAAAAAAATCTGCCAGCAGGGCAGGTGCCCGATCAATACTTTCCGGCCAGATTGTCGACACGATAACGAACATAAGAACAGTCAAGCTTTTTGCCCATTACCTGCATGAGGATCGGGCAGCTCTGGATGCATTGGAAAACTTTCGCGGGAAAGCCACGGAATTTGGCCAGGTTGCTTCTTCTTTCAGATATTTCCTGATGTTGCTTGCGGGATTGCTTCCGGTTATTCTGGTTGGTGGTTCCCTTCTGCTCTGGTCAAATGGCATGACCACAACAGGAGATATTGCCGCAACGAGTGCGGTTTCCATGAGGATTGCTCAAATGTCAGGTTGGGTCAGTTTTGTACTGATGGCAATTTACTCCAATGTTGGTGAAGCCGAAGACGGTATGAGAACTCTGGCCCATCCACATCAGCTCGTTGATGCACCACAGGCCAAGGAGGTTGCCGGGCTGAAGGGCAGTATAGAATTCAGGAAAGTTTCTTTCCGGTATGGGAGGGAAATTGGTGGCGTTACCAATATTAACCTTCAAATCAAACCTGGCGAACACATCGGACTTGTCGGGGAATCCGGTGCCGGGAAATCGACCCTGGTCACTCTGTTGATGAGATTATATGATCCTGAAGGGGGAGCCATCATGATTGATGGTACTGATATCCGCAATATAACTCAGGAAAGCCTGAGGAATCAAATCAGCATGGTAACCCAGGAAACTGCCATGTTCAATAGATCAGCTTGGGAAAACATTGCATATGGCAATCCAAAGGCAAATCGGGATGAGGTTGTAAAGGCATCCATCAAGGCGCAGGCTCATGAGTTCATCATCAAAATGGAGGATCGTGTTGGCCGCAAGGGATATGATGCCCATCTGGGTGAAAGAGGGGTAAAATTGTCCGGGGGTCAAAGGCAAAGAATTGCCTTGGCAAGAGCGGTTTTGAAAGATGCTCCGATAATGGTTCTGGACGAGGCCACATCAGCATTGGATTCAACGGTTGAAGAATACATCCAGGATGCCTTGCGACAAATCATCGAAGGAAAAACGGTCATTGCCATAGCTCACAGGTTATCCACAATATTACGTATGGACCGCATTATTGTTATGCATGAGGGGAATATCGTCGAGCAGGGTACTGTTGATAATCTGCTTGCCAAGGGAGGAGTATTCAGTCAGCATTGGGAAAAGCAGGTTGGTGGGTTTATCGGCATTGACCCTGATGCAGATAGCCAAATCAGTTCAAATATGGGATGATTTTCCCTTGTCCCTTCAATTCTGGACGAGGCATGAAGTCAGTTGTTGCGTAATTGCAACCTGGGGGCGGTTATTTTGTTCTCGTTATGGCAAATCTTGCAGCCTCGACCAGCATATTGGCCTTGTTCCCATAGGGCTCAAGATACGAAACAGCCTCCTCTACCTGCTCTCTGGCTAGATTGCGGGCTCCCTCCTCCCCGAGCAGTGAGACGAAGGTATGTTTGCCCTGTGATGAATCCTTATCAAGGGTTTTGCCAACATCCTCGACATTACCAGTAATATCCAGCAAGTCATCGGCAATTTGAAACGCCAATCCCAGTGCGGCTGCATAACCTAGAAGATTGGTCGGGTCAGTTCTACTCAAAATTGCTCCTGCTTCACAGGAAAAGCCGATAAGTTTACCAGTTTTGTTCTGCTGGAGTATGGTTATATCCTCTACTGTTGCAGCATGAGGGTTGGATTCGGCTTCCATATCCAGAATCTGGCCAAAAACCATGCCTGAAACTCCTGATGCACGGGCAAGGGAGTAAACAAGTTCAGCCCTGATGTCGGGTTCAGGAATCCTGTTCCGATCGGATAAAATTTCGAAAGCAAGTGTTTGCAGGGCATCACCCACCAGAACGGCAGTCATCTCATTCCATTTGGTATGTATCGTTGGTTTGCCCCTCCTCAGGGGATCATCGTCCATACAGGGAAGGTCATCATGGACAAGTGAGTATGCATGAAGACATTCGATGGCCGCTGCCACGTATTCTGGAATCTTACCCGTTACACCATTTATTTTGGCACTTTCAACCACGAGAAAACCACGAAATCGTTTGCCTCCGTCCAAGTTATGTTCTATGGGAGGGATCAGCGAATTACGGGGTAATTCGCTGATCCCTCCCATAG
>WTGT01000261.1 GCA_011523445.1 Paracoccaceae bacterium | reverse complement strand
CCTTTATTGATTCTCATGTTTATTCTAGGGGAAAAAATGTTAATCAACCTGGTTATCGCCGCTCTGGCAATTGCTTTGATTATTAATGTGCACTCATTTTTTAAACTTCATGTAAAAATTGGATTTCCAGAGGTAATTACGATGATATTTCCAGAGGTAATTACGATGATATTTCTACTTCCAGTTGCTTTTTTAGTATCTTTTTGGTGGGGATTAGTAATTACAACTTTGGACCAAGCAACAACCCAAATTCCAACACATAGGCTATATATGAAAACACCTGGTGAAGGTTCTCAGGTAGAATCAGAGGATGTAATTCTGTTGAGATCTTTCCAAAACTCGCTGTTGATTAGAGAATGGGATAAAAATATACGTTGGATTGATAAGGACCAAGTTGTTGAAATCAAAACATTGAAAGATAATGGACCTCGTTCAGGTTTTTTATGCAAATATAGAATCTATTGCCCAAAGATATAACAAGTATCCAGATTCAATTATGAAAATTGTTTAAGAGAATTGATGATGCGTTGGAATTGTAAGACGGTCTGCAAAACAAAATAATAACGGGCCTTCCCCTTTTTTGGTGGGATATACCCCTTATAAAATAAATTGTCTTTACAGTGATATTTGAAGTTAAGGTTAAACATTTCCTTCAAGGAATAGTTCATTATCCATGTATTGAAAGACAGGATCAGTTCTAAAGACAACAAATATCCAGAAAGACTTCAAGTGGATCGTTCAAGGTTTCTATTCTTAGATCTACAACTAGAGGGGTTTTCCCCTATTTGTTTGAGCTCTTCGGCATCCAAATTTCATTGAGATTTCTCGTTGCACCTAATACCTCCTGCACAACCCTGATAGCAGAACCAAAGGCTTTCCTTTTGACCTAATACAATCACTTCATTAGCAACTCTCTAGCTTCGTTGAAATTTTCAAAAAACTTCATCTCTTCCAACAAAAACGGTATGTGTTGTGATCTGGTATATTGGAATACTCGCTGATATCTTCCATAATCGGTTTGCTCATGCAAAATTCCTCTTCAACTGGACTAGAATGTTCCAGATATTAATCCCAGAACTTCCTTTAGGAAGAATTGCCAAATTTGGTAATTGCCTAGCCGGAAAATTTCTATATTATTTCCATTAAAACCTCTTAAGAATGCTGAAAGCCATATACAGGGAGAATAATACAATGAAGACAAAAGCAGCAGTTGCCATAGAAGCAGACAAGCCTTTGGAAATAATGGATGTTAATCTTGCTCCGCCAAAACAAGGTGAAGTATTGGTTGAAATCAAAGCTACAGGGATTTGTCACACGGACGAATTTACCCTGTCCGGGGCCGACCCTGAGGGTCTGTTCCCATCCATCCTGGGACATGAGGGTGCAGGAATTGTAGTTGATGTTGGTCCAGGAGTGACATCTGTTGCCGAGGGAGACCATGTTATCCCCCTGTATACACCCGAATGCCGAACCTGCCCATCTTGCCTGTCCAGGAAAACAAATCTTTGTACTTCGATCAGGGCAACCCAGGGTCAGGGGTTGATGCCAGACGGGACTTCGAGGTTTTCAACAATGGATGGAGATCCAATACTCCATTACATGGGTTGTTCAACCTTCTCCCAACATACTGTTCTGCCGGAAATTGCTGTTGCCAAAGTCAGGGAGGATGCACCCTTTGACAAGATCTGTTACATTGGTTGCGGAGTTACAACCGGCATTGGTGCTGTCATGAATACAGCCAAAGTCGAACCGGGAGCCAATGCAATTGTCTTTGGTCTTGGTGGTATCGGATTGAATGTCATTCAGGGTTTGAAACTCGTTGGTGCGGATATGATCGTTGGTGTTGATGTCAACCCGGGCAAAAAGGAATGGGGTGAAAAATTCGGCATGACCCACTTCGTCAACCCAACCGAAGTTGATGGCGATCTGGTATCGTATCTGGTTGGATTAACCCAGACGAAATCTGATCCCATGGGAGGTGCGGACTATACTTTTGACTGCACAGGCAATGTCGATGTCATGCGGGTTGCCCTCGAAAGTGCTCACCGGGGTTGGGGAGAATCTATCATAATTGGTGTGGCTCCAGCTGGGGCTGAAATCGCAACCAGGCCGTTTCAACTGGTAACCGGCAGAGTCTGGAAGGGAACTGCCTTCGGCGGTGCCAGAGGACGAACAGATGTTCCCAAAATCGTTGATTGGTACATGGAAGGAAAAATCCAGATTGATCCTATGATTACCCACCAGTTGGAATTGGGTGATATCAACAACGGTTTCGATCTGATGCATGCAGGAGAATCCATAAGATCGGTTGTGGTTTACTGATTACCTGCCAACAAGAATTGAATTGATCAAACGGAGTAAGCCTTTGTAACAACCTACTTGACTTTACTGTAGATGCGCTTGTCTGGCTTTGTTGAATTCTCTCATTCGGGCAAGAACATCTACACCAATCTGGGCATAGACATGAAGCAGGTCCACCAAGACCCAGTTTTCCCTTATCATGCCATTTTCACATCGCCAGAAATCCAGGCTTCTCATGGTGATTTTCTGACCTGAGGGAGCTATACCCAAAAACCCATCACCTGAGATGGTCATTTTCATGCCGGGCCATTCCGTAAAACCGACATAATCACCCTCGGCGAATAAATTCCCCTTGCCCAAGGCACCAAGACGATCAGGCATTGCATTGAGAAAGGGTATTTGATGCCAGTTTCTAAACCCTTCTATCCCCCTGCAGGTTCCAATTCCCGATGGTCCGTACCAACTGCATCTTGGATGCCAATAACGATCTAGCTGCATGGCCTCAACACCACCCTTTGCAAATTCTCCTAGCTTGGCCAGCATTTTGGAAACAAGGGCAAGGCTCTCCTCACTTCTACTCCTGTCGTCATCATTGATTGCCAACCCATCCTGTGTTGAGGGTCCCGGTACATGCCACTCCCTCCCCAGACTTGGGGACAGTGGCCAGCTATTGGCTTGCATCATCAGTTCAGGAATATCCCACAAGGCCTGCATTTCGATAACCTTGCCTTCCTCGACACGGTAAAATTCATGAAACCTCATGGAAACCTGGTGTCCGGTTGGTAGTATATCCAACCATGGCTTTTTGAATGCCCCAGTATAATAACCACAAACACCTACCCAATCCTGATCCAGATGGGACCTGTTGGATAGAACGATCAATTCCCTTCTTTCAAGGTCCGGAATTGCTTCATAAAGTGGATGTAGTGCCTTCAGATAAAACTCTTCTACATCATTGAGTGTCTCAAACGGTGTCGCCAAATGAATGTGAGCATCTTTGGCAAAGCAACTTTTTAAACTACCCAGTACCTGAATCGGATTAAAGTCATACATAGCCTTTCTGAATTGTTCAGTGAGCTTTTTGTTTTTTTGTTGAAGATCAGGCATTTGTTTGCACCAGCAATTGAATGAAACCAAGAAAAGTCAATTCTTCCATGAATGAATTATGAGAGAACATGTGACAATCCAAAGATTCATAATCAGGACCATGTTTTAATTCAACCATGATACCCGACCAAATGAAAGGTTTATTTTGGTGACAGGAATTCTGGTTGCCTAATCCAATTCCTTTATCAGGATTTCCAGTCTTTATTGTATCGAACACAAAACTGTAAAGAGGATTAGTTCAATCAGGAAAAAACAAAACCGGAGACATTAGTTTAGTTACAAAATTTCGGCCTTGTAATCTGACTTCTTGGTGGAAGATCGTGTTAAAATACGTAATAACCCAGAATAGGTGTATTTATTCTTTTTTCTTCAAATTCTTGATTGTAGTAATTCCAACTGCTGAGGAATTTGTTTTAGTATCTTGTCTTCTTTAATGCTTTCAAAAACATTGGTAAGGTCAGCGCGGTTGGTTGATCTGCTTTTTGACAGTTTTAAAGCCCCCATATCGTGCAAAAGCTTATTCCCACGAGCAACAAAAGACATATCTTGAAATTGGGCAACATATAGGGGCAAACCAGATTTAAGGGTTGCTTTTCCTGTATTCATAGTTCCACCTTTTACATCTGCCTCAATCACAATCATTACGCGACTGAGAGCGATGATCAGTTGGTTGCGAGCCATGGCCCTAAATGCCTTCCAAGGTTCATCTGGCTCAAATTGACTTATGACTAAAACGCGTTCCCAATCCCAGACTGTCTGCAATGCTTTCTTGATTCTGAAATGATTGATACC
>WTGT01000006.1 GCA_011523445.1 Paracoccaceae bacterium | reverse complement strand
GATTATATTATTGCCTATAATAAATTAGGGTCTTCATCCATTTTAGTGGGATTAGTAATATCAAAATGTATTGCTGAGTTTGAAATGCAAGTGCATTTAGATCATCAAATCATCTTTATCTACCTTGCTGAACCTTTCACAATCCTAGAAGGTTACCGATCTCGAACTTCTGCCCAAGAAGGAGGAGTTGATACACATAGTCCACAATGGTTCCAGACCTTTGGAATGCCCCGAATGTGGTAAGGAGTGGCCGTTTTACAGCGGCCTTCGAAGCCCATGTGATTGATTGGATTAAGGAGATCAGTGTTTTGGCAGCAAACTGGCAATTGATCTTGGGCAGCAAAGCGATTTACGGCATCAAGGCGCATGCTGTTTTGGGTAGGTTGTCCCGACGAGAGAGTTGCAGGCATGTTCACGTCTGTATTGACGAGACATCCTTCAGGAAACGCCATGATTATGACACGGCGATTTCCGACTATGCCAACTGCCCAGTTCATTTTGTTGGCTAGGGTCGCAGGAAAGGCACCCTTTCCGGATGGTACAGGAGTATGTCGGAAGAGCAATTGGGATCGATCGAGAGTGTGAGCATGGACATGTGGCCGGCGAATGTGAAATCGACCCTCGAACATGTTCCCTGGCCTGAACACAAGATTGCCTTTGACAGGTTTCATGTAACCAAGAAGATCAATGGAGGTGTGGACAAGGTCCGCGGTGGGAGAACAAGGTCTTTGCCTGGGAAGGCATGAATGACCTGAAGGGAACCAGATATGATTGGCTTACCAATCATGTGAACATACCGGAAGGTCAACTCAGACGGTTCCGCCAATTGCACAATTCGTCATTGAAGACAGTCCGGGCGAGGGTAATCAAGGAAATTAACATGTCGCTGTGGAAATACATCCACTGCGACTGGACCCTGAAAGCATGGAACCGTTGGCACAGTTAGGCCATGCGGTTTCGTCTTGACCTGATGAAGGAGGTTGCCAGCATGATAAGGAAGCATCTATGGGGAATCATCAATGCCGCTGTATTGAAAGTCAGTAATGGTCTAGCCGAGAGTCTGAGCAGCCGGATAAAGATGATCAATGTAAAGATCAGGGGTTATCGGACCCGGCAACGGTTCATTACCGACATCTACTTCCGTTTGGGAGGTTTAGACTTATTTCCAGAGGGAGTAAACAGGTGAATTACCCACCATTTTGGACGAAGAGCCAGAAATAATAATGTAAAGACAGGTGAAACATATCAGAGTCAGATGGTCATGTTTGTTTGGTCCGACAGGTAGCCGTACTGGAGGAACGCAAGAGTACTATAACCGAGAGTTATGACAGGGGTTGGAAGCTTATTGAAGCCTAAATGTGGGAAGATAATGCCAAGCGTGATAGGAACATGTCCATCCGGATTTATGCCGTGGGTTTTGGCATCGGTGGAACAATCAGCAACCTGCTTGTCTGATCCCGCAGATTGACTCTTATACCACAACCTTCTTTCCCGGGGAAACCCTGCTTTGTTCCAGTAAATCCTAATATTGGAATAGAGACTTAGGGATATTGAGGTGTCGGAAACATCACCTGTCATGGTTGCCGGACCAATCCTAATAGCACTTTTGATAGATTCACAAAAAATGAGACAAGAATGATTTCAAAGGCAATAGCCTTGCTTTATCCATTCTGATTGCAATTCCAAGAAATAACAATAAGACAACCTTTGACAGTTAATCCTGACTGTTAAGTCAATAAAAACAGTTGGAATTAATGCCCTATTTTTCTATCCATGAAATCTACCATTGTGTTATGTTTGTTTTCAAACCTAACATAAGAATACTTCCATTAGTAATCGTACCTTTTCTAATCCCTGCAAATTATTCAGAAGCACAGATTTCCTGTGATAGCGATCCAAAGATTATCGATACTTCTTCTGTCACCAGTAATGGAATTTACTGTTCAAATAATGACGACGCTGAATTAATCCTTGAAAAGGGGGTGAAGATTGAGGCAAGTTCCAACCCTGGAATTTCCATTTCAAATAGTGAGGATTTTACCATCACTGCCAATGATGATACCTTGATAAAAACAACTACAAATTCTCAACATGGAGTTGTGGGAAATGAAGTAAATGGCCTGATCCTGAAATTGGATGATATTGAATTAACAGGTGAAAGGGTTTATGGCATTTCGATTGAATCTAACCCTGTAAATCAGGGAAGTCTTATTTCCATTGAGGTTAATGACATCACATTGTCCGGAAGGGATGTGGGTAATATTACTCCATTTGCAGGTATCAGGGTTCGAGCACCTGGTCAGGTGGATATTACTTCAACAGGGAAAATTTCAACCTTGGGTGAAAACGTAGATGGTATTCTTGTTGAAAATTCTATTGGTTCGAATGGTGGTGAAATTGATATTTCAATAAACGATATTGAAACACAAGGAATGAACTCTGATGGCATTCGAGTAACTTCAATTGGAGATGATAGACCTTTTTTGGAAAGAGAAATTGGCATTACAGTAAATGGAACCGTAAAGACATCAGAACAATTTGCACAAGGTATTATAGTTGAATTTGCTGATTCAAACATCAAGGTTGATATAAATCCTGGAGGGAAGGTAATCGCCGAAAAAACCGATACCAATACTTATGCACTCGCATTAATTGGAACCCAAATTGGAAATAATAATTATTTTAACAAAACAGCTGTAATTGAGAACAAGGGACTGGTTAATGGTAACATCTTAACCGAGGGTTGTGCACAGTTTAACAACCATGGCACAACTATTTCACAGGGATCGATAGAAATTTCATCCACAGGCTGTACGACAATCGGAATGGATTCAGGATTCTTTAATTTCGGCACTGTAGATGTTGGTGGAAAAAATGAATTCAAAACGACAAAATTTACCGGTTCCTATATCCAGACAAGTAAAGGTGAAATGAAAATTGATGTTGATTGGTCCGAGGATAAAATAGATCTACTTAAAATAGATGGAAGTGCAAACCTTGATGGGAATCTGGTTGTTAACTCTTTGGCTTTTCCTGATTTTACCGAATATGTGATTGAAAAGGAGGCAGATTTCGCCGGCAAGGAAATCAAGTCGATAACTTTCCTTGATACATCAGAAGGTATCATGGGCAATTTTCAAAACCCTCCCAAAATTTCACTACTTCTATCAAACAGAATTACGAAATCTGAAGATAGTGCTGAATTGAAATTGTCACTGACCTTCGGAGATGGTCTTGGACTGCTCAACAAAAATCAAAACAATGTCTTTTGGGGATTATTGGACTCAAGCTCTCATAGCAACGATATAAACGAAGTATTTTTGGACCTATTCGAAGAAGTTGAATTATCGAATTTGCAAAAAACCTTGGACTCCTTTGGTAATGAAATCGCTGGAGCAACCGTGCGTTCTGAATTCCGGAATATGGAGCGTTTGGCCCTATCCAATGACTACTGTAAAAACAAACCGACTGGGCAAGCAGATGATTTCAACATGCACTCATCAAAAGAATGTAAATTCTTCACTGCAAAGATACTTCGTGGGTCTCATTCAGGTAATTTTGAGCAAAGAGATCATGATGTCAGTTTGCTTGAAGGTACCTTCAGATTACCACTTATTGAAAATAAGGCTGATGGACAAATCCAACTATTGGGACAAATCAATAAAACCCGAATCGAACTTTCTGATTTTGCTAAATCAGATGGGCATTTCGGAACTCTCGGATTGGGGTATTACCAAGAGGGGGATTATGGCAAAATATCATTGCTTGCCCATTTGGGAATGGGATCCCATGGAATATCCAGAAACTTTACAGCCATTGATAAATCTTTAACTTCCAAAGGAACCCTGGATACCCATTCTGCTGGCATTTCAGCGAAAATTACCAACTCCATTAAAATTTGGAATGGCACTTTAAACTGGTACGCTCGGGTAAGTTATTCTGGCATCAAAAGCAAATCATATACAGAAACCGGTGGCGAGGATTTTGCTCTGATTGTGGACCAAACCTCAACAAAATCCCTTGTCATCAATCCAGGGTTTGAATTTATGGGACAAGCTTGGAATTTTCGTGTATTGGATATTCAACCGGTGGTTGGTGGTGGCATATTGCTTAGAACAAAACCTGAAATTGAATTCCATTCAAAATTTGCTGCTGATGGAGATAAAATACTGTCCACAACAGTATTACCCAAAACCGAATTCAACTATTTCC
>WTGT01000258.1 GCA_011523445.1 Paracoccaceae bacterium | reverse complement strand
GAATAGAGCAAGGAAACCTAGTGTTTCTTAACCAAAAGCACACCTCCAGAGTGGTTGTTTTGGAAAGCAACTACCCACCCACCTTTGAAGCCGATGGAATGGTAACTCAACAAAAAGGGCTGGGGCTTGCCATTTTGACTGCGGATTGCCAACCAATATTTTTTCTGGATCCCGCAAACGGAATAACCGGTGCCATCCATGCCGGCTGGAAGGGAACCCTCAAGGGAGTTATAAGAAATGCCATCTGGGAAATGATATCCCTGGGGGCTGATGTTAAAGATATTCGGGTTGTTGTCGGACCTTCGATCAGTAAGGCAAACTATGAATTCGGCAAGGATCTGAGGGATGAATTTGTGGACAATATCCCTGCAAGTGAAACATGTTTTTCTAAAATTTCTGATCAAAAATATCTTTTTGATTTGATGGGATTAAGCCACATTCTGTTACTCAAGGAAGGTATAAAACAAGTTGAATTTATTGACTTATGTACTTATCAGAATGAATCGTGGTTCTTTTCCTGTCGAAGGAGTTTCCATCGGAATGAACCCGGTTTCGGATTGAACGCATCAGTAATTGTAACTTGAGAAGAAAATATGCTACATTTTTCAGATAACGAATTTGATCGCCGTCAGAAGGCCCTTGAGAAAGCACTTGAAGCGGCTGGTCTTGATGGTATTCTCCTGTTTTCCCCTGAGAGCCAGTATTGGCTTACCGGCTATGACACGTTCGGTTTTTGTTTTTTCCAGTGTCTCATTGTGGGTGGTGATGAACCCGTACTTCTAACCAGGTCAGCCGACAAGTTACAGGCTGAAATCACCTCCAACATCAGTGATATAAGAATCTGGATTGACAATGATCAGGCCAATCCAGCGGTGGACCTCAAAAACCTGCTCAAGGACAAACAATTGCTTGGCAAACGTTTGGGAATCGAAACCGATACGCATGGGTTGACCGCATTCAATTACAAAAGGACAATAGATCAACTTGGCGATGAGGTCGATTTGGTTGAAGCAAGTGATTTGATCTCCAAGTTGCGGTTGATTAAATCCGAAGAGGAACTCACCTATGTAAAAAGAGCTGCGGCCTTGGCTGATGATGCCTTTGATGCGGCTGTTTCCATTGCTGCACCTGGTGTCGATGAAGGTAGAATACTAGCCTGCATGCATGAGGCCATTTTCAGAGGAGGAGGTGATTATCCGGGTAATGAATTCATTATAGGGTCTGCTGAAAACGCTCTTCTTGTCAGATATGCGACCGGTACCAGAAAACTGTCTGCAAATGACCAACTGAACCTTGAATGGGCGGGTGTTTACCGCCATTACCATTCCTGTCTGATGAGAACCCTTCTGGTAGGTAAAACTTCCCAACAGCACAGGGACATGTTTGAGGCTGGGGTCTCTGCCTTACTTGCATGTGAAGAAAAACTCAAACCCGGTAATAATATGGAGCAGGTATTCATGGCTCATTGCGATACCTTGGACCGATTGGGTATGGGAGAATTTAAATTGAATGCCTGCGGTTATTCACTTGGTGCTCGCTATACACCTACCTGGATGGAAAGGGAGATGTTCCGGGCTGGTGCCGTAACCGAGATCAAACCAGGTATGGTATTTTTCCTGCACATGATATTGTTGGATGGAAACAACAAGGTGGCGATGTGTACGGGTAGAACTTCAATTGTATCGGAAGCGGGTTCCACCCCTCTATCCAGATTGCCGCTCGAATTGGTTACAGTTTAAGAGCCATCAAAACCTAGTTTCATTATTTCGTTAAATTTAAACAGGGATTATTGAGGAATTATGCCTGAAAACTTTCAAACCGATGTCTTGATTATTGGTTCTGGTCCAGCCGGTTATACGGCTGGAGTATATGCCTCTAGGGCAATGCTGGAACCCATACTGGTACAGGGAATCCAGCCTGGGGGGCAGTTAACCATAACCACCGATGTAGAAAACTGGCCAGGTGATACCATGGTTCTGGGGCCTGATCTGATGATGCGAATGGAAGAACATGCCAGATCGATAGGGGTTAATGTAATCCAAGATCATATTATTGATGTAGACCTAAAGAATAGGCCTTTCCGGGCTACGGGAGACAGCGGAAGCCACTACCACGCCAAGGCACTGATTTTGGCAACTGGAGCCCAGGCAAAATGGCTTGGCCTTCCCTCGGAAGATTATTTCAAGGGGCATGGTGTTTCAGCCTGTGCCACCTGTGATGGTTTCTTTTTCAGGGGTCAGGAAGTTGTTGTCGTTGGCGGCGGCAATACTGCCGTCGAGGAAGCGTTGTTCTTGACCAAGTTTGCGTCTAGGGTAACCCTTATTCACAGACGGGACGAATTGAGAGCCGACAAGGTACTTCAACAAAGATTGTTTGAAAATGAAAAGATTGTCCCCCTATGGAATCATGTCTTGGTTGAAATCACCGGTGAAAATGATCCAAAATCCGTAACCGGCCTGATTGTCCGCAATACTCAAGACGGTAGTGAGAAAACCCTTTCTTGCACCGGTGTATTCATAGCAATAGGTCATACTCCTTCATCAGAACTGTTTGTGAATAATCTGGAAACCAGGGAAGGAGGTTATATCGTAACTGAACCTGGAACCACCAGAACTTCAATTCCGGGAGTATTTGCTGCTGGTGACCTTGTAGACAGCACCTATCGGCAAGCTGTAACTTCTGCCGGCATGGGTTGCATGGCTGCTCTGGATGCAGTCAAGTTTCTAGCTGAATCAGGCTGAATTAATTTTTCTCCTCTCACCATGACATCAACAGGAAATACCGTAGCTGTTTGAAAATCATCCTTTATCCCGTTGGGGTAAATGATTCCACATTGAAAGTCCAGAATAAAAAAAGGGGCCAGATGGCCCCTTAATTCTTTATATCGGTAGACGGCCTACATCATTCCGCCCATACCGCCCATTCCACCCATGTCTGGTGGCATTGCAGGGCCGGCATTCTTTGGTTCAGGCTTATCAGCAATCATAGCTTCGGTTGTGATAAGCAGACCTGCTATGGAAGCTGCATCTTCGAGAGCAGTCCTGACAACCTTGGCCGGATCGATAACACCAAACTGGAACATATCTCCATATTCTTCAGTCTGGGCATTGAATCCAAAATTTTCATCTTCAGATTCCCTGACCTTGCCTGCAACAATAGCAGCATCAACTCCAGAGTTTTCAGCAATTTGTCGCAATGGTGCTTCAAGAGCTCTGCGAACAATCTTGATACCAGCGTTCTGATCGCTGTTGGCACCTTCCAGCTTTTCAAGGGTCTTGGTTGCTGCAATAAGGGCAACACCGCCACCAGGAACAACACCTTCCTGAACAGCAGCACGGGTCGAGTTCAAAGCGTCCTCAACACGGTCTTTGCGTTCCTTGACTTCAACCTCGGTAGAACCACCAACCCTGATCACGGCAACTCCGCCTGCCAGCTTGGCGAGCCTTTCCTGAAGCTTTTCACGATCATAATCGGAAGAAGTTTCATCGATCTGCTGTCTGATCTGACCGACACGGGCTTCGATTTCGGCCTTCTCGCCAGCACCATCAACGATTGTGGTTTCATCCTTGGTGATTGAGACCTTCTTGGCAGAACCAAGCATGTCCAGTGTAACATTTTCCAGCTTCATGCCCAGATCTTCGGAAATGACCTGACCACCAGTCAGAATAGCAATATCCTGAAGCATTGCCTTTCTACGATCACCAAAACCGGGTGCCTTGACGGCAGCGATTTTCAAACCACCACGGAGTTTGTTTACCACCAGTGTCGCCAGAGCTTCTCCTTCGACATCCTCGGCGATGATCAAAAGAGGCTTGGTTGTCTGGATGACAGACTCAAGCAATGGAACCATAGGTTGCAGTGAGGACAACTTCTTCTCATGCAGAAGAATATATGCTTCTTCCAGATCGGAAGTCATCTTGTCACCATTGGTAACAAAATATGGTGAGAGATATCCACGATCGAACTGCATACCTTCGACAACGTCGGTTTCTGTTTCCAGACCCTTGTTTTCCTCAACAGTTATGACTCCCTCATTACCGACCTTTTGCATGGCATCGGCAATCTGGGAACCGATCTCGGTTTCACCATTGGCAGAAATCGTTCCGACCTGAGCAACTTCAGCTGAATCGACAACCGGTCGGGAGCTTTCCTTGATTTTTGTAATGACATGTTCAACTGCCAGGTCAACCCCTCTCTTGAGGTCCATCGGATTCATGCCGGCAGCGACCGACTTCAGCCCTTCCAGACCCTTGTTTTCCTCAACAGTTATGACTCCCTCATTACCGACCTTTTGC
>WTGT01000077.1:11611-18119 GCA_011523445.1 Paracoccaceae bacterium | reverse complement strand
GGCATGGGTCGTTCATGAATGACAAGCCCAATATCCCGAGTTTATCACAGGGTTTGCATGATGGTTTGGTCGGTGTTGGAACATCAACAAAGGATGCCAAAAGCAATATTGCTGATGTTCTGGCCGAATTGATAAAGAAGAATGGCGTCTTTTGTCGTAATGGTTCCGGGGCTATAAGTATAACATACGTATCTTGTGGCAGATATATTGGTTATCTCGAAAGCCACATGAATGCCTGGGATTGCCTGGCCGCAATGTTAATCGTTGATGAAGCGGGATGTGAGGTGATTGATCTGGATTTGCCTGATATGCTAGCCAATGGTGGGAAAGCAATCGTGGCCAGTCCAAATCTGGTCCAGGAAATTGCGGGTCTTTCAGAACATTTGTAATGGTGGGGTACTCTGTTTATTAGTCGCTTTCGCAATTCCCTATCTCGTTATACCTGTATTTGTGGTCTTTATGATGAACCGGTAAATATACTTTGGAATTTCCCGTATAGAGGCACGCTCAACCAGAACTGAAATAAGACAATGGCTGGATCAACCCGTCTTCGAATTCCATCTTTGTCATTCCTGTCGTTGCAATCGGTCCCGAAACCAAATGGCCAGCTCTTCATAACCCGTTTCACCATTGGCAATGCTGACAAACATATCCGTAACTGCCTCATCGCTCGCTACAATTTCGTAACCACTTCTTTCTGCTAACAAATCAACAAGGTAGTATGCTGTCCGCTTGTTGGCATCAACAAAGCCATGATTCTTTATGATCCCATGAACTAAGGCTGCGGCTTTCTGATGGATTCGTCGGTGGTAACCATGATATGGGCGCGCAAGGGCCGAAAGTATTGCATTTTCGTCTCTTATGCCCTCTCTGCCTCCAAACTCAAGCGCCTGTTCATGTCCACAAAGGGCATCTCCCCAAGTGACCCTATAATGCCTCACCTATCGGCCAGAGCTATCATCAATTTTTTTCTTTTCAGTGATGTCTGCCTGATAATTCGTTCCGATGTTGGTGTAACATTTTTTACTTTGGCAGGATTATTGGGCTGTTTAACTGCTCCCTTGACCACCCTTTCTCGGCCATTATTAGTGTGAACATTACTCATTAGACTTTCCTGCTGATAAATCAATTGCTGGCATTACATTATATAATGTACATGTGGGTACTGACAAGAAAAATCAGATTTAACAACATGGATTATATCGGCATTTTCACCGATTGGGTTGCATGATTCCTTGCTAATGATGGTTATCCTTATCTGGAAGTTGGTAATCAACACCACTCTTTCATGTAGATATTTTTGGGTGTCATTGTCCACACCAAAGGCCATTGTACATTAGGTCTATACAGTACGTCAGAAAACTGCCACATGGTTGACAATCCAAAGGTAACTACTACCCACTAGAACCTCATCAAAAAATAAATAGGATCAATCGAACAAACTCCTCACTGGATTTTCCTGCTTCTCAAGAAAACTGTATTTCAGGTTGAGCCTGTTGGATTCCAAATCCTTGATAATTTCACTGACCGTCTTCCTGTTCCACCAATCAGTGGTCAGGGACAGACCCTCAAGGTTTGAAAAAATGATTTGATAGAGGTTTCTGTGTTCTGGAAAATCAAAACACAGGTTGGTGGCATTACCAGAATAATTCCCCTTGGGTTCTACCCGGAATATTTTTCCCAGTTCCTGTCTATTGCTGTAAAAGCTTTCGGCACTAAATTCTTCCTCACCATCGGGTCCAAATTGTTTCTCTTCATAGGGAAAAGTGAAGTAACCCCTTAGGGCATGTACATCAAACCTGCTTCTGAAAAGGCGAATGCAGACGATCTCCTCCTTGCCGGAATTAACCCGTAAACAAATGCTTTGGCCCTTTAACTTGTTCCCGATCAATAAATTGGTCAAGGCAATTGCCACCCGGCCTGACGGTACGGCAACAGGTAACTTTGTCAGGTCAACATTTCCCTTGCTCATGACAACCCCTCTTTGTAGAACTCCATATTTGTCCCTGAAGAGAGACAGAGTACCCAATCTGTGTTGATTGGCTTCCCCTATGGCAGCCAAATGATTGCCGACCAGAATTTGTACAGGTGTCTTACGCTCCATTTTGCTTTGTTTGTTGAACTCCTTCAGATGCCGCAGGTTTTCACCTGAATAGAGACCCATTTGAAAGCGGATGGAGTTTTCAGGCATGGCAACCAGCCTGTTAAGAAAAATCTGACTTGGTTTCGAATCTCCCGGAGAAATTATCTTAATTCTGTACGCCTGGGGTAAATGGGCAAACTGTATTTTGGGGGGAAATAGTTTCACAACCGTACGAAGGGACGTATCCTTGGTTGGTCCATCATCAATTTGAATGACAACCCCTGGTTTGATTTTTTTCAAGAGGTTAATCAACCTTTTCAGGGTATCGAATTTGCGCCTGAATCGATATGGCTGATCGTAGAGATTATCGATAGCATCGCCAAAACTGATACCTGGAGGGAGTAAATTCTGTAGATATGTTGCCAGATTCGATTCCAGATGTTCCCCAAATGGGGCAAATCCATCAATCCCGTCAACAATTCGTGATTTGCTGACGAGGCTACTCAATTCCTCGCTGCTGATTGGTTCCTCATGAAAATGATGGATACCGGTGGCAATGTACAAGGGTCTCAAAAAAGCTGAGGAATCTATGTCTCGATGGTCTATCTCCTGCCCGGAATACAAAACATTTGCCTTGATATCGATATACCCGTCCAGCTCCTTCGGTTTAAGAGGATTGGCATTGATACTGTCCAACTCCTCAACGATGGCTTCGAATTCATAGCGTAGCAAATCAACAAGTTCGGTTTGCTCTGATGAATTCAGGACTATGGAACGTGATAGAACCTTGTTGGCAAAGGATTGTGAGAGGCTGCTACTGGTATTGATGGTCTGGTTTTGGCTAAAATTTATGGTATAGTTTTCCTGCTCACCGACCGTGCCGACAGGGCCACTGAAACCGAGCTTTCTGGCATAAACGGGATTGGCTTCAATCACCTGTTTGGCCGCCTGATCACCAATTATGTTCAGGAAATCAGGTATATCGTCAAGCAATAATGGATGGGATCTATTGCCGTCGACACTAGCTCCCATTGCCCGAAGTTTGCAATTCCTCTGTTGCATAATCCGCATTTCCGGTACCAGACCGGTCATTACTGATACGACTCGGGGGCGGTGAACCTGGCCATAACGATTGCTTCGACCCTGCGATTGGACATATTTTATAATGTCAAGCGGCGTTTCCATTTCAATCAGCGAACGGGGTCTTTGATCCTTGAAATCAGCCGAAGAGTGATAGGAACCACCAGTAGCACCGGCCATATTGTACATAAGTACATCCAACAGGTATATCGTCAAGCAATAATGGATGGGATCTATTGCCGTCGACACTAGCTCCCATTGCCCGAAGTTTGCAATTCCTCTGTTGCATAATCCGCATTTCCGGTACCAGACCGGTCATTACTGATACGACTCGGGGGCGGTGAACCTGGCCATAACGATTGCTTCGACCCTGCGATTGGACATATTTTATAATGTCAAGCGGCGTTTCCATTTCAATCAGCGAACGGGGTCTTTGATCCTTGAAATCAGCCGAAGAGTGATAGGAACCACCAGTAGCACCGGCCATATTGTACATAAGTACATCCAACTCACCATTATTGTATCTTTCAATGATTTGTTGACGACCCGTATTCGGTTTCCTGATGACTTTATTGTCTCGGTAGGCCAGATTACGCCCCGAAATCTCCCCCACCTTGATCCCCTTCTCGGCTAGTTTGTCTATCAGGGAATCAATTGGTGAAACCGGTAAATCATGATCGATCAAATCAATTTTTTCATCGATTTCTTGGGACAGTTGCTTTATATCCTCATATTGGTCCCGGGCATCTACCTCCTCGTTGGCAATGGTAATTTTGTAAATGCTGTCGGTAACTCGCCTGATCTGGTCAGCCAAGGTTAAATTCAACTCCTTTGATTGCAGGATTTCATTGCCTGCAGCAACCAATTCGTTAAAAAGGACCTCACCGGTTGAATGAAAGGATATCAGGGGCTTGCGGCCTTCATTGATTTCATTGATCACCTCGGACACAACCTGGTCAATCTTGATGGCATTTATCATCAGTCTGGAAAGTCGTGCCAGATGGCTTCCCGGAGACATGCCGTACTGGTTTGAAGTTTCAGACTCTGTTTGAGCGGTAGCCCTGTCAAAACCATTGTTTAACAACCAGGTATAATGATTTCCCTTGGCCTGGCCCACCAAGGCACTTACCCTCAGTGAACAATCGAGCACCTGTTCTATCAGCGGGGAAAACCTGTCCATAATACCCTGATATCTGACTATCGTCTCATCCTTGGGCAGCCTCACCTGAAAATCTATGTTCGATAGATCATGATCACGACGCAGGAAAACACCATCTTCGGCCAGCATTGAAGCAAAACTTTCCTCGGCTGATTCACCTCCCGTAAACTTGATTCTAAGGATATTGTTGAGTCGATAACCCTCGACATTGGGCAAAAGAGGCTTGTACAGATCCCCGTTATATTGGTTCCTCATTGGGGTAGCCGTCGAGAAAATGACATTGGAACGCCCAACTGCCCTGATCATGTCCCTGATGGCTTGACCTGTATGTGAACGCAAGCTTATCGCATTCTGGGACTCATCCAGTATGAGGAGAGTGTCCTTATCAAGGGCATTTTTGGCCCATTTTCTGGAAGGTGTATCCTCACCCCTGAACTGGGAATAATTGGTAATGATAAGATTGCATTCCGCAGGCCATTGTTCGGAGAGGTAAAGTTCCTTTCTCAGTTTGGCAGGGAGGGTCCGTATTTTTTCAATTTGGTTGATACCTTTTGTACCTTTTCCGTCATTGCGGGATAGGGTAACGGTTTTCACCGCCAGAATAATTGGTTCCAATTTATCCAGAACATTTATGCTTCTGAAATCCCGCCAGACATCAGGGATATTGATTTCGGTATTTTCCGTAAAATATATTACCTTCTTACCTTCCCTGATGGCTTTGGCAGAAATTGCTGCCAAGCTTCTGCCCTTGCCTATACCAGTCTGGTCGGCCAGCAAAAATCCCCTGTTTCTCCTACGTGCTACCTCGGCCATTGCGATTGCATCAACCTGCTCAGCAATCAGGACTTGAGCCAGTTCCTCTTCCGACTTGTCTAGCCATTTGGCCACGACACAGTCAACACCACCCTCCTTCTCAAAAACCTTTGCCACACGGGACAGGGCAATCGTGGTTGAATTCTCCAGTGCCTTGGGGATCATGGTATAGGTCTTTGATACTTTTGACAGCGGGACATAAATCCTTTGCCTGTCATTTTCTTCCAGACTCTCTGTACCAAGTCCCGACTCCTGGTGTTCCTCTTCCCATTCAATAATTCTTTTCTTGGATCTGAGAACTTCCTGGTAAAGCCGGTCCAGATCGTTTAATCCATCGACCTTGAAGGTTCGTTTAACTGCCTCGGGAACACTTTGGTCCACATGAACCCTTTTGGAACCAATGATCAGAAGGGTAGTGGGATTTCCACCATAATTTCCGATTGCTACGTGGGATTGGATTTCAGCAACAATTTCAAAGGTATAGGTCTTTCCGAGCTCGTGTCTAATATCGTCCAGGGGCCTTGAGGAAGCCTCGGCTGAAACAAAGAACAAACTTCTACCCTCTGCTTCTCTTTGGCCCAGAATGTTGGCAATTCTTTCCGAAAGCAATTCCGACCTGGAAGAGGTCAGATCGTAAACCTGAGTTTTAATATTCCTTTTGGTATATATCCTTGGTAGCCCCTTGGCCATCCACCCGTTACCCTGAAAATCAATCTCCTTTTCTTGGCGGGTTAGTCTTTTGAGCAAAATCAACAAGTTTATGGATGGTAATAACCCGTCTTCACTATCAGGATTAGGTTCAATCAAGGGCCCGAGATGCTGGGTCATCCTTACTGCCGAGTGATAACTCTTTCGATCCCCGGAATTTTCAACTGCATGCTGAAGGAGTTGTTCAACCAATTCCTCCTTGATCGCCGCAATGAATTCTGCTTCATTCGGTTTGCTTTCTTCCAGAGTATCCTTTTCAAGGGCAGCAGACATCAGGTTCCGGAAATCGCTTTCCCTGATCGAGTGGTCCCTGGCCATGTGCAGAATACTTGCTGCTAGGGCTTTCGAGTCTTCAATGGATTTGGCCCGCAAATAATAGGTGTGGTGATGTTCCCTTGACTCCAAATGAAGTACGGGAACACCCTCCCTGTTGTTTATTTTGCTGTACCTGTTACCGGAAGAGTCATTGAAGATATCAATACCTTTGGAGTTTTGACCGATATATTGTAATCCATCAGGATTCTGATCGTAAGCCAAATGCGGATTTTGGTGTTTATCCCACTCTGTCTCCGTCAAGGAAATTGGATTGTTTGATTCTTCGGTTATCTGTGGCAAATCGAACTCCATGTCTTGAGTCTGGTAAAGCATTTTGATTTACCAGGATG
>WTGT01000077.1:0-11511 GCA_011523445.1 Paracoccaceae bacterium | reverse complement strand
GGCAAATCGAACTCCATGTCTTGAGTCTGGTAAAGCATTTTGATTTACCAGGATGCAGGTCAAATAAACGACCGGCAAGGTTGACTAAGTAATTGGAAAAACACAGGGTTTATTACTCGGGTACAGGCCCACTATTTTCATTTTTTGGGGTGTTGTCAATCACCTTCGTCAAGGAGTTGTCAATTCTCTCTTCCATTGGTCTGACCTCTCGCACCAATGATTTGTTTTTTTCAATGGCGGTGAGGGTTTGAGACACAAGATCACGAAAGCCTGTAAAGTATCTTTGGATGGACTCCCCATCAGACGGTGTAGGTACAAAATCCCTTGATACGGTTGGTCCCATTGATCTGGTTTTGGTCACAAACCGACTTTCCTGCCCATTTTCGGATTTGTAAGTTTTGATCACTGCGGTCGATAGAGAATAGCCATATGTTGGTACTTTTGGCGGCTCAATTTCCAAGCCCCGGAAAAAATTTTCAATATCGGAAGTCCAAATACCTGTCCATCCATATTCGGCAAAAGCACCCTTGGCATTTTTATCCAACCCGGCAAGAAAATGCTTTTCCAGTTCACTGGTTCTGACATTTTTTGATTGTTTCAAGGCTGCTTCAATTCTGTAACCAATGCCTCCCGTGCAGTAATCCCTGATTGCAATACTGGCAAAAGTTCCGTTATCGATTGATTCGGCTGTTCCTGGGCTGACGAATATGGTTTCCAGAGGAACCACATCTATTATTCCTCCCCGTTGGTGTACGAGTTCAATTTTTGAAAGGATGGGATCGGCAAGAGCATTGAAGGAAGCTTCTTCTGTCGGGACTGGTTGACCATCCCTCCATCCCCGCCATAATACCATGGTTTCTCTCGGTTCGTTCGGTACAACAAATCGCAGGAAGGCAGCATTGCCATTCGAAAAACAAGCTTTAACAGCCTCGTGTACATCCGAAGGTTGTTCGTTGGATGTGGCATTATTGGTATCCAGAATAAAGGCTCTGTACATTGTTGCATTATTTGATTTGAACCTTCTTATCCCTCCTCCAATTTCAAGCACTGGAGCAATTTGAATTGGAACATTGACCTTGAGTTCCGATTCCGGGTCGGCAAATTTGTTTACCCAGTTTGCCTTGAACTCGTTGTTCAGTTCCCGAACCGTACTGAAAGCCAGATATCCCTCGGGAGGTGTATGAGTTTTTTCACCCGGCCTAGCAATGTCCTCAAATTTCGCAACCTTGTCGTTGGAATGGGTTCTGCTCAAGCATACTGAAACCACCTTGCCCTGAAGTGGACCACCAATAACCTCACCCTCAACTGCACCGGGATAACAACCTGCAACATTCTTATCCAAATCATATCGCTTGACTTTAAGTACCAGGTTCCGATGATACTTCGCCCTGTTGGGTCTTTGCCATTGTTTCATTACTATCTCCATTCATTGACAATTACGGCAAACTTGTTGCCTCTTTCATCCATTGTTCCTCGGAATGGTGTAAGTGACCTCAAGCCTTGTAAATTTTGTTGTGGATAACTTTTATTGGCCGGGAAGGTTGTTTGACCTAAATTTAATCAGTTTCATGCCTCGAGAAAGGCCACCTCCCAATTGACCGAAACCCCTTCCCATTGAGGATGAGAGGGCTTTTCCTCCAGCTTCGAATTTTTGATACTCACCCCCGGATGGAAGTTCCGTATCACCTCCAATCCATGACAAAATCCTTTTCGGAAATTCCACAATGAGTGAAAAACTGCGCTCAATTATGGCAATGTAGGCCATGACCAGAAGAAAACCCGTGGCAATCAGGCCAAATATTCCAACAATGGGTGATGAGTTGACCAAGGCCCCCATAGCAAAGTAGAAACCGGTATCAAGCAGTCCTGTTGTGATCTTGAACAATATCATCCCCACGAAGTAACCAAGCACCATGAGTGGAGGGGTAGACAGTAGGCCGAAGAGAATCAGCCATCCCCTTTGTCCGAAATTGCCGGACAAACCCTCGCCATCCATTCTGAAATGGGCTAGTGCCCACAGCGAAGATGCAACTACCGCTTCTACCACAAGCAGAAAATAGCTCGCAATGCCAACAATCCAGAAAAAGAAGGGAAGCAGGGGAAGGATGAATGACAGGGAAATGCCAACTGCCACCAGCGGACCGGCAATAAGGAATGTAACCGTAGTTGAAACTGAACTTGCAAGCAAGGATGCCACTGAACTTCCTACTATCAATGCACCTGCTGCATCAAGATACCAGTGTCCGATATTCACGACTCCAATTATCGGATCATCACTCCATCTTGAAGGTGACAGGTTGGCTATCATGGATTCTATTCCCCCGGCAAATCCAACCTTCCAGATTTTACCCAACAATCCCCCTTCACCGTTGGTGGTTATACCAAGGATCGAATCAGGTATCAGAAAGCCGGAAGTGGCAAGACTAATTGTTGCACTCTCCATGTTGGCGTTCAGGACGTTCCAGATTCTGCCGGTTTCAGCCAAGTGAAGGTATTTGCCCTCATCTACTGTTCCAAACAATCGTCCGAAAAAGCCTATGTCATCAGTTTTCTGAACAATCGAACGGTTTAAGGTATTCGTTTCATTGTTGATATAAGTGGATTCACCTGCTCCCAATGAAGCCTTGAGCAATCCGGTCAACTCGGTATTCAATCTGGCGATGGTCATATACCAATTTCCTGCACCCAACCATCCCTCGCCTGAACATTGTGCATAACCACCTTCAAGAGAATTTGGGGTATTACAATTTGACCCGCCAATATAGTCCTGGATTATCCTGCGTGCTGATCCTTCCTGCAACCCATTGCCCGTTACGAGTTCTCTGATATTGTCGTTACCGTTTGCCAAGCGAAGATTTATATCAGTGAATATTCTTTGAATGTCTGTCGTAATCTCTGGAGGTTTCTCAGATTCATCAACAAAAGCACTCCATTGTCGATTGATGATCAGGTTGATTTGTTGAATTAACGAATTGAGCACCTCTTGGTGAAGTTGATTGAATTCATGTGTTATGGGCTGAGCATAAACCGGGTCTAGGCGTGTAATATACGAGGGAACCTCTGGTAGGGAATATGAACCACAGATACCTTCATCCCTGTCATCCAGGTAAGAGATGTAGACTGTGTGATTTTCATAGACATTTTCCTGGAATTCGATTTTTGTGGGGCTGCCAGCTGCTTCAAGCTGGTAATTGGCTAATTTGGCACACAGCTGGTTTCGGTAAATCGTTTTGAATACTTCGGGATCCAGCCTGGAACCTAAAACGACCATGGGGATGTCACCGGAGATCAGTTCCTCTGCACCAAATTTCCACAATTCCGAGGCCATGACCGTTGACCCTTTGACCAACCAGGCAACGGAGGATTGTATCAGATTGTATCCTCCCAAACCCGGTACAGGCAGCAATAATACAATTGCAAGGAGGATTCGAATCGGAACCCATAGGGAAGAAAACCTTCCCCCGAATATAATTCCCTCATGGGCTGTCTGGAGCAGAGCAACTACAATATTGTAGAACAAGATCATGCCTGCTACGCCAATCACTGCAAGATTGATAACACCGATCAATCTTGAAAAGAGAGTCGCTGTTCTTTCATTGCCCGGTGTTGGGAAAATGGGACCAAACAACTGGTTCAACAGCATCGAGCTGTAGGTATCACCGTATGGAGTGCCGAAATAATCACCGAATTGAGAAATACCATTCTCAATGAACGTATTCTGTGGGAGTGCCTCCTGGGTAAAGACAACCAGCCCCATTGAAGCAAAAAGGACGATTTTTAATGTTCTGGAAATAATAAAACCTGATTGAGTGAATTTTCTTCAATTCTCATCAGGCTGGTGAAACTACCAAATGTTATTTTGAAATCAGTCCAGTAAGTTTACTAAAAATGCAGTTCATTTTTAATGTACTTTGTTTTGAAACGGGATTTTGTACTGATTTTCCAAAATCTTATCTAATTGACACCAAGAATTTCCAGCATCTCATTGTTATTGGAAATTCTTGCCAGATCAACCGGAGACAATCCTCTTCGATTCTGTATGTAGATATCTGCTCCCAATTCCACCAAGGCATTTGCTGCATCTAATGACTCCGTACTTACAGCGAAGTGCAAGGCAGTTAACCCATTTTGATTTCGAGCGTTGATTCGGGCTCTATGTGAAACTAGTAGTTTGATGATATCTGGTAAATTCTGATGTGCGGCATATTGAAGGGGTGTCGTACCAAAAGAATTGCGCAGATTTACATAAGCACCATTTGAAATGAGAATTCGCGAGATTTCTATTGATTTTCCCCAAATAGCGTAATGAAGCGGCGTTTCGCCCTGAGTATTTTCTACATTCACAAAGGCCCCATCGTCAATAAGAACATCAGCTGTCTTCGGTGAGTTCGTAAGTGCGGCAATGTGTAGTGGCGTGTCTCCATACCTTCTCCATACATTCCATGAAAAACCTGTATCTGCCCTATTCAAGCGTGCCCTTAATGTTTTGGTGAATAACTTTTCATCGGTCTTTGTTGTTTCATCAACATTTCCCCCTGCATTCACCAAACTCAAAGCGATACCCGGCAAGTCCATAGCTGCTGCCCAATGCAGGTCTGTCCAACCGTTCTCATCAACTTCATTGATGGACGGCTTGCGATTTAGCAGAACATAGAATTGGTTTTCCTCATCTTGGTTTGTTGAAACCAAGTCCTCACCGACCAGAATTGACAGTAATTGAATAAATACATCTTCAGCAGGAACCGTATCTGGCTGTCTAGCAGTTTGGGTTGCAGAAAGAATATCGACAATATTGTGATGACCCCGGTTTCGAGCGATCGATATTGCCGTATTACCATCTGGTGCTTGAATACTCGGATCTGCCCCCTTTTCAACTAACAGCCGGGTGGCCTGAACATCTCCAAGATCGGCTGCATAAAACAATGCACTCCATCCCCGACTGTCTTGTTGATTGATATCAGTCCTCTCCCTCAAGGCATTGTCTATCATTTCAGACCTGCCGTTTGAAGCTGCTTGGTAGAGCTCAAGCACTGTCATGGTGGAGCCTTTTTGACTCGAAGCAGGCAATGTACGGGCTGCATTTCGCATTTCGGACAAATTCGATTCTGTGAGCACATCCACAATCGGCAGTTTGTGATCTTCAAGAAATAATCGGTAGGCTGCCCCGGTTTTGGGTCCCCACAAGCCATCTGCCACACCGGGGTTATATCCGAGTTGCAATAAAAGAGATTGGGCTTCACGTACAAGCTCCCTTGATATTACCAAACCGGACGAGGAAGGTTTATTTGTATTTGCTTGTTTCGGCTGCCATTGCTTGGCGATTTCATTTGCTTCAACAAGCTCTGAATCGGTCATGTTTGCTTCAAGCTTTTCCCTTTCCTCAAGGGCTTCAAAGACACCACGACTTGCTGCAAGATTAAACCACTTGTGTGCTTCTATTTTATTTCGCAATACACCTAAACCTTGTGCGTAAGCCCTTCCTAGAGCCAACATTGACATGCCATCGCCCTGGTTGGCGGATTGCTGCCACTCCAAAACCGCTTCATTGAAACGATATGCTTCCCAAGCTTCTTGTCCCTTCTCGTAATCACTTAGTGCTTCTTGGGCAAGCAAGGCAAAAAATGCAACTGTGAAAACAAAAATTGGTGAAAATATTAGTGAGAGCGTTTTGCTTGAATTATGAAAGTTCACTTTTCCGTGTACTCCGTTACCAGTGCATTTTCTGTTGGCCTGATGACCAACAAAAGTTATGGGGAAATAAGCAATATCACACAAGAGAACCTATCTTGAAGTACCTTACTTCCCCATCGTTATGGGCATAAAGTGTATTTACCATTTGTTATCATATCAGGTCAATAATTTCAATTTTTTTGATAAGTGGCAATTTCATATGTCTCCTAGAAACCCAGCCAATCCCTTGCTTGGTAAAAGTGTGCACCTACCATCGTTAGGGGGATACGAAGATGTCTCCCTCCCGGGAACTTTCTCTGGGGCATTTTGGCAAAAATGTCAAAACGTTCGGTATTGCCTTCGATTGCCTCAGAGATCAATTTCCCGAACAAATGAGAGCAATTGACACCATGCCCACAATAGCCATGGCCATAATATATTCTGGGTCCGATTGTTCCCAATTGGGGCAGGCGGTTTAAGGTTACTGCAAACTTCCCCCGCCACGCAAAATCTATACCTGCATTTTCCAATACGGGAAACACCTTGTGCATTCTGGCCAAGGGTTGAGAACCTGTTGGAGTCTTACCGGAACGACCATAATCAGTGGAACTTCCGAATAACATTCTCTTGTCGGCTGACAACCTGTAATAATCCGGGAGAAACCTCACATCAAATGCTGAGGAATCAGACGGCATGACTTCCATTGCAAGTTCATCCGACAAAGGTTTCGTAGCCACGATTTCGGAAAAAACAGGTGAAATTTGCCTGGATACACGGTGTCCCTTCAAATTCAGGTAACCATTACATCCCAGAACCAGTTTAGAACAGAGTATTCTTCCTTCTGGCGTTTTTATTTCAACCTTGCTGGGCAATTCGTTTATGGCAATGGCAGGGGTGTTTTCAAAAATTTCCCCACCCAACTGTTCCAACGCCCCTGCTTCACCGAGTGCCAGTTTCAAGGGATGGAGATGGCCACTTTTTCTGTCGATATAGCCAGCACAATATAGTTGGGAACCGACATGTCCTGCCAAGCTGTCCTGATCCAGATACTCGAAATCCCCTTGATTGTTTTGCAGCCTAGCATTGACCTCTCTCTCCAGTCTTCGGGCCTGTCTTGCGGTTATGGCTAGGGCAAGATTGCCATATTTGAAATCACATTCTATGGCATAGTTTTCCATAAGGTATTCAATCAGACGAACACCCTCCTCAAACATCTCATGGGCCAATTGAGCTGATCCATCACCCAGCAAATTCCTGATACTAGCTATACTGCCAGAGAATCCGTTTATCGCCTGACCGCCGTTTCTACCCGAAGCTCCCCATCCTACTTTTGCCCCTTCCAGAACAATGACCCTGAATCCCCTCTCAGTAAGGAATATTGCAGTGGACAATCCAGTAAAGCCCGCTCCAATAATACAAACATCGGTCTCAAGGGAACCCTTCAGGGTTTTGGATTTTCGAGAATTCGAAACGCTGTTGGCGTAATAGCTTTCTGGATAGGAACTATCGGAATGATAGGGCGGGATTTCCCAAGACATCAGCAAGTATCCAGATATGCTTCAATTTCGGCAGTAGAAACCGTTTTGGCAAGTTCCTCAAATTCATAGGTTTTGGTGGTTATGTACATGTCGATAAACTGATCCGAGAAAATTTGTGCCATTTTCTTGCTGTGAAAAAATCTGGCTATGGCAGCTCCCCAATTTGGAGGTATCGTACTCAAGGATCTTTTGGCGGTGAACCCGCTGACAGGGTCTCCGGGATCAGTTTTATGTTCCAGACCGTTAAATATCCCTCCCAATACAACCGCAAGTACAAGATAGGGATTGGTATCCGAACCCGCCAAGCGATGCTCGATTCTTCTGGAACCCGATGGCCCTCCGGGTATACGAATGGCAGTTGTTCTGTTTTCCTGGCCCCAACTGGCGTTAATCGGTGCCAATAAACCTGGAAGGAATCTCCGATACGAATTTAAATGTGGAGCAAACAACAGGAAGCAATCGTCAAATTGTTCCAGTAGACCTCCGATGGCATGTTTCAGTTGCTCCGGACCATCTGCGACTTCATCATCAAAGATATTTTGACCGTGTTTGTCCAGTATACTGATATGGACATGCATACTGCTTCCAGCCCTTTCACCATAGGGTTTGGCCATAAATGTTGCCTTGAAACCGTGGTTAACTGCAACTCCCTTTATTATTCTTTTCATCAGGAGCGCATCATCGGCTGCCTTCAGCGGATCATTTGTATGTTCCAGATTGATTTCATATTGTGAGGGTCCATTCTCGGAAGAAATCCCTCCTGTGCTTATTCCCTGCTTCAAGGCTGCATTTTCAATTTCCCTGAAAAAATCACCAAGATCATCCAACTCATCGAGTGACAGGATGGAATCCCTGTTCAGTTGCCTGTTTTGACTCTCCAGAAAGATTGGCTGAGGTTTGGTTGAATCCTTGTCGATCAAATAAAACTCCAATTCGAATGCAACAACTGGAAATAAATCATGGCTATGGAACCTTTGTACCATGGTGTACAGTTCTCCCCGCGGGTCTCCCGGAAAAACCGAGCCATCCTCATTCAGCATCCAGCCATGAATCAAATGGGAGTTGTTCTTCAACCAGGGCAAGGGAAGCATTTGTCTTCCCGTAGGCATGCAGATCAGGTCGGAGTCACCACCTTTTCGAACATATTCATTGCTTATCCTGTCCTGGCCCCAAATATCACAAGCCAGAATTGATCCGGGCATTCTTATTCCCTTGGTCAGGGCGTTCTCAAGTTTGCCTTCCGGAATCCACTTGCCACGCAAGATTCCATTATGGTCAAATACACCGAATTGGTAATTTTCCGATTTAACCTGCTTAGCCATGCCAGAATTAAAATTGCAAAACCAACTCGTTTTGCCAGAATGAATTAAAGCCAGTGGCCCTGGTGGGCCACTGGCATATGTTTTGAATTATTCCTGATATACTATGCGACCTTCCACCTCAGGAGCCACTGTACCCCTGGATGAAATGTAATTGAACACCTGGACAGCATCCAATACCCCGGCGTATTCATTTACGATACGCTTTTGATCAGCAAACATGCCATAGCCATCCCCGCCACCGGCAAGGTAATTGTTTACGGCAAAAACGAATGTTCCTTCAGGGTCTAGAGGTGCACCATTTTGGGTAACCTCAACAACCCTGCTTCCAGATTCAGCATTTGGATTTACAACGACATTGATACCTGAAATTTGGGGGAATCTACCAGATCCATCCTCGATTCTGCTGAATCCATTCTCCAAGGCATCAATGATTACCTGACCGGAAACTTCCATGACTACCGTTTTGTTGCCAAAAGGCAATTCACTCTGTATATCCCTGCGGGTCAAGACACTTCCGGCATCATAGGTTCTGTCACCCCTGATTCCACCACCATTTGCAAAACTGATGTCTGCACCGGTTGCTTCTCTGATGGCATCGGCAACCATATTGCCAAAAGCAGCTTCCTTGCCCCTGATTGTTTCCCTTCTGGTATCAAGTGGGGTTTCGGTTACACCCAGTTCCACATTGAGTTGTTCATCCAATTGGCCTTCATAAACGGCAACAACCGAAGCCACTTCAGGATCTCCTTCGTATCTGATACTGTCTAGAATCTTGTAATCAGCATTCCAAACCGTTTTCATGCCATCATCATCCTCTTCTCGATCAAGGTAGACATCTATAACCGTAACACGTTCAGCTTGCCCTCCTGACTCGACAAAAAGGGTGTCATTCGAAAAGTCTGCGATTTGGGTATGGTCATCACCACTCAGCAAAAGATCAACCACCTCGCTCTCAAGAATAACCTTATCCTCGACCGTGTCGGTATGGGTCAACGCTATAACCAAATCGGCTCCTGCTTCCCTGAGTATTCCAGCTTGTTCTTCAGCCACAGCCAATGGATCGAGAAAGGTATACTCTCCCGGGCTTGATTTCTCAAGGGTTCCGACGGTTGTCAAACCGAAAATACCAATCTTGAAATCTCCCGCTTCAACCATGATGGAATCCAAGGCACCGTCAATTATGTTACCCTCAGGATCAACGGTATTGGTACCGAGAACAGGGAAATTCGCCTCTGAAATCCTTACCTTGGCAATCTCGGGACCAAAATCGAATTCATGATTGCCTAATACCATGGCTGTTAGATCAAGCTGGTTCAATAGTTCTATCATGTGGGCACCCTGATCCAACCCGGACATCAATGAAGGTGAGATCGTATCACCTCCAAATGTGACCAAAACATTTTCGTTGGCCATCCTTTGTTCTGAAATAATGGTTGCCAATTTGGCGACACCACCCCGGCCGCCCTTGGCACCCATTCTGTCCATATCATTAAAATGAACGATGGTCACCTTTGTTGCCTCTGCCATCACAACAGTGCCGGTAAACATCAATGGTAGGGCCATGACGACCACTAGCCATCGTAAAATTTTTCGTTTCAACATGATTTCCTTTTTCCTCCTGAATTAAATTATTCAATCTTCACAGCAAGCATAATCAAAAAATCGGCCTGGTGTTTCGATTGTTGTAAACTTCTAGATAATTTCATAAAAATCTAATCTCTTTGCTTTGGTTTTTATACACCAAAAACCAGATTGAAAGTATCTTCAAATTTGCTCTAAAGTTGAATCCTAACTGGAATAATACTAACTTCCATTAGCAGGATTATATCAAGTACTTTTAGTTTGGTAAGTTTTCCTGCAAAATTCTAGAAATCCATGTATTTCCTCAAAGGTAATCAGCTGGAGTAATACGTAAATGTTGGGTGTTGGAAACCTTACGAAAAAGCTTTTTGGATCTGCCAATGACAGATTGCTGAAATCCGTCCAGCCATTTGTTGTCGAGATCAATGGTTTGGAAAGTCAATATGAAAAGCTTTCCGAATCGGAAATCATTCAAAAGACCCAAGAATTCAAAACAAGGGCCGGAAAAGGTGAATCTCTGGATGATTTGCTCCCTGAAACCTTTGCCCTGACAAGAGAAGTCGGCAAGAGGGCGCTTGGCCTGCGCATTTTCGATGTCCAGATGGTTGGAGGAATTTTCCTTCACAAGGGGAATATTTCGGAAATGAAAACCGGTGAGGGTAAAACCCTTGTTGCAACCCTTCCAGCTTATTTGAACAGCCTTACAGGCGAGAATGTCCATATCGTTACCGTAAACGATTACCTGGCACGAAGAGACTCTGAATGGATGGGAAAAGTCTATTCCATGTTGGGAATGACGGTGGATGTCATAACTCCTGATCTTGATAAGAACGGTAAACGCAAGGCCTACAGTGCTGACATAACTTACGGTACAAATAATGAATTCGGTTTTGATTATCTTCGTGACAACATGGTTCCAACCCTCGAAACCATGGTGCAAAGGGGACATCATTTTGCTATCATTGACGAGGTTGATTCCATCCTGATCGACGAAGCCAGAACTCCTCTGGTTATATCAGGTCCGGCCGGAGACCGCTCTGAACTATACAATTCAATTCAGAATGTTATCCCCTTGGTGGAGCCCGAGGACTATGAGCTGGATGAAAAAACAAGAAACGTCACCCTCACAGATGAAGGTAACGATCATCTTGAGATACTTCTCAAGGAAAGAGAACTCCTGCCAGAAAACCAATCACTTTATGATGCCGAATCAGTTACCATAGTTCACCATGTAACCCAGGGATTGAGGGCCAACAAGGCCTATTTCAAGGACAAGGACTATATTGTAAGAAATGGTCAAGTTGTCCTGATTGACGAATTTACCGGAAGAATGATGACTGGCAGAAGGTTGAGCGAGGGCCTGCATCAGGCCATCGAAGCCAAGGAAAAGGTCCCTATTC
>WTGT01000137.1 GCA_011523445.1 Paracoccaceae bacterium | reverse complement strand
TGTATAAAGAATGAAGAGTGGATCCTCTGCATTCATTTCCTCAGCAGGGGAATCTGGAGATACCTCCTTTGCGACCTTGTTGTAATCTATATTCCTATTGTCATTCCAGGGAATGTCTCCATTGGTTCTCCTGACAACAAGAAGTTTTGCATTTTCGTCACAATCCTGAAGCGCCTTGTCGGCATTTACCTTTAATGGTGTATTTCTTCCTCCCCTAGGTGCCTCATCAGCTGTAATTATCAAATTTGAACCACAATTGTTTACCCTGTTCGCCAGTGCATCCGAGCTAAATCCGGCAAATACCACCGAGTGAATTGCACCAATCCTAGCACATGCAAGCATGGCATATGCAGCTTCTGGAATCATGGGCAGGTAAATTACAACCCTGTCACCTTTTTTTACCCCCAATGACTTCAGTACATTAGCCATCCGGCACGTATGCTCATGAAGTTCCTTGTAACTGATAAATTTGGTTGGTTCCTCAGGATTATCCGGTTCCCATATTATTGCGGTTTGATCACCCCTTGATTCCAAGTGACGGTCAATGCAATTGGCTGAGACATTCAATGAACCGTCCTCAAACCACTTGATTGAGACATCCGGATAGGAAAAATTAACTGATTTGACTTTGGTAAAATCCTTGATCCAGTCCAGCCTTTCAGCCATCATTGACCAAAATTGTTCAGGGTCTTCCTGAGCATGTTTTTGTAATTCCTTGAATTTTTCACCATTAATAAGGGTTGAGGAAACAAATTCATCTGAAGGATGGTATATTTTTTCCATTTTGGCCTCTATTTGAAAATACTAATCTGTTGATTCTCGAACAATTTAAATTGAAACTAATAAATCCTAGACGCAGTAACATCTGATAAAATTGACAACTACTCGAAATTGAAACCATATTATATTCATAATTTTACAAAATTAAATGATTTACCCCTTATGGAATCCATACCCCATGATTTCTAGAAAATCTTCTCAAGAATGAACACTAATACATGCCAAATAAAATTTCCCCGAATATCACCATTGGGTGATCAAGCATTTATGATAACTTTTGGCGATAACTACTCTGTTGAAACCAATTCTAAGGTGCTGGAATTTGATAGGAAATTGGCAATTGAGAGTGTACCATGGATTGTAGAGGTAGTTCCTGCAATTCGATCAATTCTGGTTAGGGTTGATCCTTTGAGTATAGAAATGGAGAAAGTTGAACCATTCCTGTTCGAATTGCTTTCAAAGCCATTTCCTGACAAGGCAATAAACCAGATTAGAAAATTTGAAATTCCGGTTTGTTATGAAGGAAAATTTGGCCCTGATCTTGAATATGTTGCTACTAAGTCAGGGTTAACCAAAGAAAAGCTCAAGGAATTGCATTGCTCCTGCAATCTACGTGTTGCATGCTTGGGTTTTGCACCTGGACTGACTTATCTAGCCCAATTGCCCAAAGAGTTCAAAATACCCAGGAAAGAATCCTATAATACAATCGCCTCGCCTGGTTCGATACTTGTAGCCAATCGGCAAACAGTATTTACGGCAACCGAAATCCCAACCGGTTGGTCTATTATTGGCCGATCACCAGTAATCGGGTTCAGGGTTGATCAATCCCCACATTTTCTTCTTCAGCCCGGTGATGAAATTCGCTTTTATCCAATCTCTGAAGAGGAATTCTCAAATTTCAATCCAGCTCAAATTTGGGATACATATGGCATCGCTTGAAATCCTGGAGCTACTCGGACCTGTAACCATTCAGGATAAAGGCAGGATAGGTTATCAAAGATTTGGTGTGCCTCGTGGAGGTGCCATGGATCATTATGCCCTGGCAGAAGGGCAGGTCTTGCTCGGTGATGATCTGGGGACGGCAGCACTGGAATTTCAATTTGGTGGAGGTACCTTTGTTTCCCACGGTACGATGACACTTGCCACATCTGGTGGAAAGATGGAAATTCTTCTGGATCGAAAACCTTTACCCTGGAGAAGTACCTTTACAATATATCCCAGCCAAATACTCCAAATTCGTAAAACTCAATCGGGAATTTACAGCTACCTACACCTTCCAGGAGGGATTGATAGCTCAATAATTCTTGGTTCAAGGTCAACACATATTGCATCGGGCTTGGGTGATATTCCCAAGGCGGGATATCACTTGATACCCCTGTCAGAAAACCTCGTTAGACAGGAGGGATTGACTTTGCCAACACCTGACTACTTCAATATCAAAACCCTGCGTATTGTATATGGCCCTCACTCGGAACTGTTCTCGGATTCTGATCTCAAGAATTTAACTTTGAAACAGTTTCAAATGAGTTCTTCACGAAACAGGATGGGGGCCAGAATCAAACCCATTGACTGGGGAATTTCGGCCTTGGCAGGAAAAACCCTGGTATCGGATCCAATCGTTGCTGGTGACATTCAAGTTGCTGCAGATGGAACCACGGCAATACTATTGGCTGAAAGTCAACCCACAGGCGGATACCCCAGAATTGCATCTGTGATCACATCGGATTTACCCAAGGTGGCTCAAATGCAACCGGGAACTGAATTTAAATTTGAGCTGGTTTCGAACAGGGAAGCCCAGATTGAATTCAGGAAAACATCCAGTAGGATCAGGGATTTGTCGCATTCACTGAAACCACTGGTTAGGGATCCATTTCAGATGAAGGACTTATTGCATTATAATGTCATCAGTGGGGTAACAAAAGGAGAGGATAATGACGGTTATTGACCTTAATTCGGATTTAGGAGAAAGTTTTGGCCCTTGGAAGAAGGGTCTGGATGAGGAAATTCTGAAAATTGTCTCTTCGGCAAACGTGGCTTGTGGATTTCATGCTGGTGATCCATTGCAAATGAAAAAAACCTGCCTTTCCTGTATTCAAAATGATGTTGGGATAGGTGCCCATCCGGGATTCAGGGATTTGGTGGGATTTGGTCGAAGAGAAATACAGGGTTATGATATTGAGGAATTGAAATCCGAAGCCATCTATCAAATCGGTGCCCTCCAGGCCATTGCAAAAACCCTGAACACCGAGGTAAGACATGTTAAGTTTCATGGCGCTCTCGGCAATATGTCCTCACGGGATATTGAATTGGCCAAGAAACTGTACGATGCTGTGATGGAGTTATCCACTGATCTGAAAATTCTTGTAATCGCTGGCACCAAACAGCAAATGGCAGCTGAAGAATTGGGAATTCCCCATGTCAGGGAAATCTTTGCAGACAGATCTTACAATAATGATGGTACCCTTGTTAACAGGAATAAAAAGGGTGCCATGATATTAGACCCGCTTCAATGTGCCGATAACATGTTGAGTGCAGTACGAAACAACCGGCTTACTTCAATTGATGGCAATGAAATTCCTATCAAACCCGAATCGATTTGTGTTCATGGAGACAGCCCGGCGGCGGTGAAAATTGCAGCTCAAATCAAACGGACCCTGGAAGATGCAGGAATAGGGATAAGAAAATTTTAGTTATCTGAGTTAAAGTCCGGGATTACAATAAAATTATTCCTTGGCCTCAACCTGCTCTTCTGACGTTTCAACCTGTTCGACTTCAACCACCTCAGCTTTTTCAACTTCCTCAGTTGCTTCAAGTGTTTCAACTAAAGTTTCACCGGTTTCTTCCTCACCAGCATCTAATTGAGCCTCGGCTTCCTCGACTGTTCGGGCAATATTGATGTAAATTGTAGTTTCGACCTCAGGATGTAAATTAACCTTTACCTCATAGATACCTATTTCCTTGAAGGGTCGGTTCAGTTCGATCTGCTTGCGATCTATGGACAAGCCACTTTCAGTCGCAGCCGTAGCAATGTCTCGCTTTGAGACGGAACCGTAAAGTGATCCGGTTTCAGAAGCTGATCTGATGACAATAAATGATTGACCATCAATTTTTTCTGAAACAGCCTCGGCTTCATTTCTCAGTTCAAGATTTCTGGCCTCAATTTCTACCCTTTTGTCCTCAAAATACTTTCGATTTTCCTCAGTGTTCTTCAATGCCTTCTTCTGGGGCAGTAGGTAATTTCTGGCATAACCGGGTTTGACCCTTACCAAATCCCCCATCAGCCCTAGATTGTTTACTTTTTCAAGAAGTATAAGTTCCATTACGACAATCCTATTTTGCGCTGTAAGGCAACAAGGCTATGAAACGTGCTCGTTTTACAGCTCGTGCAAGTTCCCTTTGTTTCCCGGATGAAACGGCAGAAATCCTTCGTGGAATAATTTTGCCATGCTCGGTCAGGAATTTCCGAAGCAATTTCACATCCTTATAATCGATCTCAGGTGAATTATCACTTGAAAAGGGGCAAACTCTTCTACGCTGAAAGTAATTTTGCCTCATCATAATATT
>WTGT01000343.1 GCA_011523445.1 Paracoccaceae bacterium | reverse complement strand
GTTTATGTTTCCATCCTCATAAACCCATTCAAGATCATAGTGAGCACTGATACGGTCGAGCACATTGGACAATGATCCCTTGAAATCGGGCTTGATTGAACTGTCCAATCCGTGCATGGTTAACAATGGCTGAATCGTTGAATGGCTTCCCCCGTTATTGACCGAAAGATTTGTGGCAAATCCCCTGATGTAGGAAATGGGTTGGTGATCTGAACCCACAAAAAGGTAATGCTGAATACCAGTCTGGAAACTTAATCTGTTCAAAATAGTGGGAAGATCAGCATTGGCATTGGACTTCCAAAAGAAGGCATCATCGGTTTGCAATGCAGGTGGCAATTCCTCGGAATTATTGATTGACACAGGTATCAATCCAAGTTGAATACCCTCTTCATATTGCAAGCCCGATGGAATTGTTGGTTCTTTTTCCCTGTATTCCGCCAGATGTTGGTATTGTTCCCGGGATTTTGTGTCAATTTCCCAGGAATCAAATTTCTTCATGCTGTCGCAACCCCATAGGAATGACGAACTCAACAGGCAAAGCAATGGTATTGGAAAATACTTCATGGTCTTGTTTGAGTTCACCCTAACTCACCATGTTGTGGGAAAGTATCACCACAACCTTGTTTCTCTGGTACAGTATTGCTTCGAGTTCAGGATTTGTTCGACTGACACTTTCCATCAGTTGATGAATGACCTGTTCAAATGACCCTACCAGTGATACGGGCAGCCTAGTGTAATACTCCCGTGGTGCTTCCCATATCAGATTCCATCCGGCAGTCTTTGACCAGTTACCGAGTACGATCCGTAGATTTGTTCCAGTTGGAATATTCCATTCGATTTGATCGGAATCTATTGTGTGGGCTTGCACTTCTCCTGATGTACCGGGAACAGCCATGACCAGAAACGATACTGTAAGCCATATTGATAAAATCAGTAAATTATTTTTCATATTTCTTCCCATAGATGAATGATCCTTAGGGAAGGAATAAGTCGGGATGGTGAAACCTGACTTATAAAAAATTGCCATGGGGCAATTTGATTGTGGATAACTTCAACCCGCTAATTCAAGGGTTCGATGGTCATTATTACCCTCCCAGCACCTGTCGGGTGAGTTGGAACAGCTGACCTTATGTGTCAATCTCAGTTATTGCCAATAACATGAGGACTTGTGGTTTTCGTGATATCATTGTTTTGAGGGCGTTGGTGATGAGTCCAGTTGCCAGCCTGATCTGCCCCCCTGCAAATGATTGCCTCCACTCCCTGTGCCCAGGTCTCGTCGATTACTTTAACCGTTGGTGGACAATAACGTAATGTCAGACCACATCGTCTCCGATCCGAATCGTTTGGAGGACTTCCATGCACCAGCATGTCGGCATGCAGGGAAATCTGACCAGCCTCAAGATTGTTGGAAACAGGTTTGCACATTTCTTCGGTAATCTTGATACCCTTGTGAAAAACAGAACCTTCATCCATGGTTGTTTCCGGTATTTTTCCCTCTTTGTGGGTCCTGGGAATAAACTGCATTGCCGAATTACTTTCGTCTGCATCATCAATTGCCAACCAGACTGTCACTGTCCTAGCCGGGCTAAGTGACCAAAAACAGGCATCCTGATGCCAAGGTATCTGTTTGGGATCACGGGGTCTTTTGGAGAGAACTGCGGATGCCCAGCATACGATATTGGGGCCTGTTATGTCTTCCACACAATCAAGAATCCGGTCATCAGTGGCAATGTCCCAAAGTCCCGACAATCGTGCCTGATAGCAGTTGATTCCATAGGCGCCGGTCTCTCCCATGGCTTCCATAAGGGAATCGACGTAAGAGCGGATGTTTTTTATTTCCTGTGTATCGAAAATTTTGAAGGGGGCAACGTATCCCTCGCAATTGTAATGTTCAACATCTCGCAATGATAACCGTTTTAAATCCTTTCCAGCCCTAGTGGGTTGAAAAGACAGATCCAATGACTGTTCCGACACCAGAAATTACCTCCCTTACTTGAAATTGGTTCTAAACCTTGTCAGGTTTCCAATTTTCCAAGCGAAGCCAATAATGTAACCGCAATTTCATTGTCAAGCAAAATGGAACAATTAATTGCTGGCTGCAATTAATTCACGGTAAATCCATGTGAAGGGTAATTCAATACGCTAATTTTGAATTCATAGACTTTATTGTACCGATTGGCGTCTTACGAACGGCAGTTTTTGTGATTGTGGGATCTGTGCATACCATCGCATCAGGGTTTGCCTTTCTTCAACGGTCATGAATGTTGCATTCGAGGGGGGCATGGAAGTGGTCATGACAGAATGCAGGAAAATCCTGTCGGCATTGTCGATGATTTGTTGTTCGGTCTCCAACAGTACCGTTTTTGGAGCCCATAGGATTTGATCCCAGACAGGTTGTCGATTATGACAAGCCGCACATCTGATCTGGATGATTTCATCTACCTCATCAAAACCAACCAACTCTACATGGCTTGTCGGATCATCAGCGGTTTGTGTATTGGATAATTCGATATCATCACCAATGGGAGGCTTGAGGGCAGAAAGCCACATGATGGCTATGAATATCATCGCGGTTACGGCCCAAGTCCAATTGGGATGGCCCTTGCGGGCATGAATGGTATTGAAATAATGGCGAATGGTAACTCCCATCAGGAAAATCAGGGAACAGATGATCCAGTTGTATTCACTGGCAAAGGCCAGCGGATAATGGTTGGACAACATCAGGAAGATGACGGGAAGTGTAAGGTAATTGTTATGGGTTGATCGCAACTTTCCTATCCTGCCGAACTCCGGGTTTGGTTCCTTGCCCTGCTTTAGGTCTGCAACAACGATCTTTTGATTTGGTATGATGATCAGGAATACGTTGGCCGTCATGATGGTTGCCGTAAAAGCCCCGATGTGGAGGAGGGCGGCACGATCGGTAAATATCTGATCATAGCCCCATGACATTACGACCAATAAAATGAACAGCAGGAGCATCAGCGTAATGGGACGCTGTCCCAGTCTGGATTTGCAAAGCAGGTCATAAAATACCCATCCGATGGCCAATGAACCACCGGAAATCAGGATGGCCTGCCAAAGCTCAAGATCCATCTTCGATCGGTCAATCAGATATAGTTCGGCACCGGACCAGTACATGATGGCCATCAGGGCAAAGCCGCTGAGCCAGGTGGAATAACTCTCCCATTTGAACCAGGTTAACTGTGAGGGTAGATTGGGTGGAGCGACCTGATATTTTTGGATATGATAAAAACCACCCCCATGAACCTGCCATTCCTCGCCACTCACACCTTCGGGAAGGTTCGGTCTCTTGTGCAAGCCCAAATCCAGGGCAATAAAGTAGAATGAAGAACCTATCCAGGCAATGGCTGTTATGACATGAAGCCATCTGAAGGCAAAAGCCAACCAATCCCAAATTATTGCTATTTCCAGCATCGGATTTGCCTTCCCCCGGCTTTTGGTTTACATGTCTCTAATGACTCACCAACTTTGATATGAAAAATCCCACCAATTGATTTATTCGAAAGATCTGGGGCAACGGTTTGGCTTATTGGGAAGTCAATCACTCTCGTTCAGCCCATCCAGCAAAAATCCTCTCCAAGGCAACGACTATATAGAAAAGGATTATTCCCAAAAAGGCCAAGGCAATCAGAACCGAGAACATCAGGGGATAATCTGCATTGATCTTGCCACTGTCAAACAGATGTCCCAATCCCTTGCCATGGGGTTCGACTATCTCCATCAGGTTGGTACCGATAAAGGCCAGGGTAACTGCAACCTTGAGTGCACCAAAAAACTCCGGCAGGGTCTTGGGAAGGGCTATTTTCCAAAAGATGGTAAGTCTTGTGGCACCAAGGGAACGTAAAATGTCGCGATATTCCGGTTCAAGGGTGGATAAACCGATTGAAACCGAGACGGCAATCGGGAAGAATGAAATCAGGAAGGCAATCAGGACCGTGTTGAGATCATCTAGACCAACGAGAATCAAAGCAATAACCGGAACCACTGTTGCCTTGGGTATGGCATTGAAACCAACCAGCAATGGATAAAGTCCCTCCCGGATGATACGGGAAAATCCCATGACCATACCAAGCAAGGTCCCGACCAGCACCGATAGTCCCAGGCCAGCTACCGTTCTCCAAAAGGTATCCCAGCCGTACTCCAGAAACAAAACCCTGTATTTCCAGAAAGCCGGTCCGAGATCGGAAGGTGACGCCATTTTGTAATTGGGCCAGCCATTGATCCAGACAATCCATTCCCATACCACCAGGAATATGATGATGGCTGCCAGAGGAACGACAACTTTTCGTAACAGATTATTTCGCATTTCCATGGCAGGTCTCACTTCCTTCC
>WTGT01000096.1 GCA_011523445.1 Paracoccaceae bacterium | reverse complement strand
GGTGAAGAGTGCAATTCGTGCCTTCCTGACCATGCAAGACAGTCTGGAGAAGCAAATAAGCGAAAGATCTCATATGCTGGCTAGTATAAGTCATGATTTAAGAACACCCTTAACGAGATTACGTCTTGGGGTAGAATTTCTTGAGGATGGTAAGTACAAGGATTTGATCATTGATGATATCGAAGTGATGGACAACATGCTTACCGAGCTTCTGGAATTTTCCCGTACAGGAAAATCCGAACCATTTGAGAGTGTCAATGCCTTTGAACTCGCCAAATCAATCCATGCCGATGCGAGCAGACTTGGAGTTAAAATTGAGTTGGAATTGAATTCAGAAATAAATGAACCTCCCTCTTTTCGTGGCAAACCCTCCGGCATTAGGAGATCAATAGAAAATCTCATCCAAAATGCCGAGAAATTTTCAACTGCGTGTCTATTTTCCGTACACGTCAATCATGAGTCAATCCAATTCATCATTGAGGATAATGGTCCTGGTATTGATCATTCGAAACAGGAGATGGCAAAAACCGCCTTTGTCAAGTTTGACGAGGCACGTAACCTTAATTACTTCAAGGGCGTTGGATTGGGACTGGCAATAGTGGCAAATATTGCACGGGACCACGGGGGAGAACTCATTCTGGAGAAAAGCGAAAAGATGGGTGGATTGAAAGCCATCCTTTCAATCCCCAATCTGGATGGTAGGCCTGGAGGGATTCGAACCCCCAACCTAAGCGTTATGAGCGCTCAGCTCTAACCGTTGAGCTACAGGCCTTTACCGTTATAAATATTTAATCAATTCGGATATGTCTTCAAGCAATAATACTATGAATTCCAAAGTACCGAACAAAATTATCCAACTATTTCCGTGCCACTGAAAAAGAAGGCTATTTCTTCCCTAGCGGTATCAGGACCATCTGAACCATGAACGGAGTTCTCCGTAAAGGAAACTGCAAGCTCCTTTCTTATGGTCCCGGGTTTAGCTTCTGCCGGATTGGTAGCTCCCATGATTTCCCGATTCAAGGTAATTGCATCCTCGCCTTCCAAAACCTGTACAACAACGGGTCCTGAACACATGAAATCACATAGCTCACCAAAAAATGGTCGTTCTTTATGAACTGCATAGAATTGCTCAGCCTGACTGCGTGACAAATGTAGTCTCTTTTGGGCTACAACCTTCAATCCGGCAGCTTCAAACATGGCAATAATCTTCCCACAGATGTTTCTTCTTGTGGCATCGGGTTTAATGATGGACAGTGTTCTTTCTACCACTTTAGGCCCCTTTTCTCCTGAATTTTAAATGATCAAGAAATTACCAGTTTTGATTGGTAATCTTTGTTTGGAGTGAAATAGGTTTCGGAATAAATTTTTCCACACTAGGAAAAAGATAATCAAAATGATCCTAATTACCTTCCTTTTGCTCCTGGTTGGCTTCGGCTTTAAGGGTCCACCCGTTTCTATCCTGGCAATACAGTTGCATATGATGTCCCAATCCTGAGAGTAATTTCCACTTTTCCCTGGAGGCCTCAAGTTCCTTCTGGTCGTTCTGATTGAAGACAACCATTATCCGGGTGAATTTATCAACAATATCAGGTTCGATCGTACTGTTACCAGTGGCAATCATAACTTGGGGATCGTTGGTAAAATGGGGCTTGTCAGATAACAAAACCGGTTGGAATTGATCAAATTCATAACCTGCAATACCCATTCCAACAAAATGGTTATCAGGCTGGACCCATAGTTGTTCATGCAAAAATTCCACTTCATCCCGATCCGAACAACTCAGGAGTATGTTCCAGTCCTGGCTGCGTGATTTTTCCAAAAGTGTAAACAGCAATTTAGTCGGGGGACCATCCGATTGATAAAAAAAGACCTTAACCATTCTCTCAAAAGGATTTGCCAATCAAATTAAGGATTGTCCTTACTCCCCATCCAGATGGTCCTTTGGGAGCAAAGTCACCTTCCTTGGTCGGAAAGGCTACGCCAGCTATGTCCAAATGGATCCATGGTGTATCCTTTTTGACAAAGCGCTGTAGGAACTGGGCAGCTGTAATCGCCCCGGCATATGGCCCTCCAATGTTCTTCATGTCCGCAAGTCGTGAATCAAGCTGCTTGTCATAATTTACATCAAGTGGCTGGCGCCAAGCCTTTTCACCTTCAAAATCGGCTGACTTGAGAAATCTTTTGCAAAATTTGTCATCGTTGGAAAACAGACCAGCATATTCATGACCAAGGCTAACTATTATGGCACCTGTGAGAGTTGCAAGGTTAATCATCCATGACGGGTTATATTTTTCTTGCACATACCATAAGATATCGGCAAGAACCAACCTCCCCTCAGCGTCCGTATTCAATACCTCGACGGTATCACCTTTCATTGATTTGACAATATCACCTGGTCTTTGGGCAGCACTTCCGGGCATATTCTCAACCAAACCTACTATTCCAACCACATTGGCCTTGGCTTTTTTCAGGGCCAGGGATTTCATAACACCAGAGACAACTCCTGCCCCGGCCATATCCATTGTCATTTGCTCCATGCCCTTTGCTGGCTTTAATGAAATTCCCCCCGTATCAAAGCAAACCCCCTTGCCAACCACCGCAACTGGATTGTCATCACTTCCATTCCATTCCATGATGACTACCTTGGAAGGGCTGGCTGAACCCTCACCAACAGCAAGAAGTGTATTCATGCCCAACTGTTTCAACTCTTTCTCTTCCAAAACCTGTACATTTACACCCAATTCATCCAAAGCGATAAGCTGCTCTGCAAAACTTTCAGTCGTCAATGTATTTGCAGGTTCGTTAACCAGATTTCTGGTAAAGAAAGTACCTGAGACGGAATTATTTAATGGTTCGAATTTCCTCCTGACTTGATCAGATTTCTTGCACAGAATAGTACAATTGTTCGAATTATCCTTTTCATCTGCCTTTTTTGATTTGAATTTTTCAAATTTATATGCCTTGAGGGCAATTCCTTCGGCGTAGTATTCTGGTTTGGGGCGGTCGTATAAAACCAAGATATTGTTGCTGATGGCCAAACTCCCCAATTTGGCACCTGCTTTTCTCAGATTTTTTTCACTTGCCTTACGGGGAACTTTTTGAATGACAAGTTTTTTGGCTTTATAATCAGCAGGAAAATCAATTTTTATGAAATCATTTTCAGATAATTTTTGGAAATCATCCGATTGGAGATATCTATCCATTTGTGGAAAATCTGCCTTGTTAATCAATTCACAAATTTCTCCCTCTCGCGAAGCTAAAATAACAATCACATCCTCAAACGATGACATTTGTTGCAGGGTTTCAGGGTTTAAATCTGAAAAATCAATTGGGATAGGGTTCTCCATCAGTACCTCAAAAATATATCAAGTTTTGTCATTAAATGGTTTCCTGTTGGCTTTTCGCAGGTCATCATCTTATTTATTCCCTTTAAATTAAAATTAATTCGTTCAATGCCAATAACTTTATTTAGATACACTTACATTCGGCTTTGTATCGGATTTATTTTTTTTACGGTCATTTTCGCCGGCTTGAATTGGGTCAATCTGCTGGTCAGAAATATTGACCTGCTATTGGCTGAAATCCAATACCCATCCTACCTCCTGCAACATATGATTTTGGTTTTTGTTGTTGCCTTGGACCGGGTCATACCAATCTCGGCCTTTCTTGCAACGGTATACGTTGTCATAAAAATGCGTAACAATCATGAATTTACCATTCAACAATCAATGGGGCTTGGTAAACTGGGTATATCATTCCCGATCATAGCTTTCGCCATGACAGTTGGATTGATTGAGTTTACGCTGAAATTCGAATTTCGTCCTCATAGCGATAACAAAATTGTTGAATTGATCTCTGAACTTGAATGGACATTGGACGAATACAGAATCAAACCCGGCAGATTTCTGGATTTTCAGGACGGACGAACCATTATCACCGAGGGAGTAGGTGAAGATGGGGAATTGAATAATCTGGTCATTCACTTTGAATCCGAGGGGAATGAAAATGCTAGGTTATGGGTTACTGCGAAAACGGGTGAAATCAATTATTCACCGGATGAGAAGGAATTTATACTTTCGGATGGACAGGTATTATCACAAGTGCAGATGGAAAAAGAAGATGAAACGTTGGTCGTTATTAAATTCAGGGAATCACTTACTTTTACTGAGGAAAGAATAACCAAGGCATTTAACAAGAAATTAAGTACAACTGGCATAATAGATAGGATTAAAAGCGAGGAAGGATTGAGTACCTGGCTGAAACTGGATATCCACGAAAGGTTCAACAGGGTATTCTTTTCACTCTTTACCGTATTGTGCGGGGGGATTGTCCTTATCCTTGGTTACAAGAACAATTGGAATGGTTTTATGA
>WTGT01000026.1 GCA_011523445.1 Paracoccaceae bacterium | reverse complement strand
GTCAGGTCCGAAGTAACAAGCCTTGGGGCCCATATCACGGTGCGTCAGTTTAAACCAGGCACGGGTAAATATCTCTGCCAAATAATCAGGATCGTTATAGAATTTCTCCGATATTTTTCGATATACAGGATCCTTTATCATCGCCATATCAGCATCCGTCATTATCGGATTATGCTTGATTGACGGATCAGATGGATCAGGTACCTTATCTTCTTCCTTGATGTCAATCGGTTCCCATTGCCAAGCACCAGCAGGACTTTTCTTCAATTCCCAATCATATGTAAAAAGAAGATAATAATAACCATTGTCCCATTTGGTTGGGTTGGTCGTCCAGGCACCTTCAAGTCCGCTGCTAATGGCTTGGTTGGCTTTGGCAGTTCCGCCATGTTTATTCCAGCCCAGCCCTTGTTCGCTTATATCTGCTCCCTCAGGTTCGGAACCTACTTCGGCACTGCTTGCACCATGGGTTTTCCCTACAGTATGTCCACCTGCAGTAAGGGCTACGGTTTCCTCATCATCCATTGCCATACGGGCAAAAGTCTCACGAACCATAGCGGCTGTTTTTAGTGGGTCTGGTTGCCCGTTCACACCTTGTGGATTGACATAAATAAGCCCCATATGAGTTGCCCCAAGAGGATTTTCCAATGTTTCGGGTTTCGAGAGGTCGTCAAATCGATTTTCACTATCTGCCAAAAATTCTGTTTCAGATCCCCAATAAACATCTTTTTCAGGATGCCAGATATCCTCACGTCCAAACCCAAACCCAAAGGTTTTGAGGCCCATGGATTCGTAGGCAATATTGCCTGCCAAAATTATCAAATCTGCCCAACTAGCCGCATTCCCATATTTTTTCTTGATGGGCCAAAGCAACCTTTTGGCCTTATCGAGGTTCACATTGTCCGGCCAGGAATTGAGAGGGGCAAAACGGATATTGCCTGCACCAGCACCACCACGACCATCTGCCAGACGGTAAGATCCTGCCGAATGCCATGCCAAACGGATCATCAAGCCCCCGTAATGACCCCAGTCCGCCGGCCACCAATCCTGCTCATCTGTCATGAGGTCATGCATGTCCTTTTTTAGTGCTTCAACGTCAAGTTTCTGAAGCTCTTTTTTATAATCAAAGTCCTGTCCCAGAGGTTTCGTCTTGGTGTCATGTTGATGCAAAATGTCTAGATTTAAACTTTTGGGCCACCACTCAGTTGGTGATGAATTGTTATCAGTAGCACTTCCATGCATGAAGGGACATTTTCCTGATTGGGTCATTATGTTTCTCCTATTTCACTATGATGTTTGTTTTGACAAGAGGGGCATATACCCCAGAAAATGATTTCGGCTTCAACGATTTTAAAATCCTTGGGGTCAGTAGAGGTAAGACATGGGGCAGAATCAAGACAGTCAGTATCTTCAATCAACCCACACAATCTGCACACCAAATGGTGATGGTTATCACCCACACGGGTTTCATAAATGGCAGACATTCCCTTGGGTCTGAATTCCTTTATCAAACCATGTTCAACAAGAGCATTTAAATTCTTGTAAACAGCCTGAATGGACGCAGTGTGCAACTTATCCTGTACAACTTGGAATATACGAGAAGCCTCCGAATGAGGATTTTCATTAAGCGCTTCAAGTACAGCCAAACGAACGGGTGTTACACTCATACTTAATGATTTTAACTGTTTTTGAAAATCCATGTCAAAAACATAGCATTCCAAAAAGTTTAATCAATAAATATTTTTAATTATTAAATTATTTTTCACCGCTCAATTTGCATAGGGATTCATCTATTCCCCTGTAAACATAGGAGGAATACAATGTTGCTCGGTTGGTGGTCGGTTTTGGATTTCGATTGAAATTAACACCATGGAGGCCTCTTGTCCAGAAAACTTATTTACCCTGATCAGCGAGCAAAATCAAATTTTTTGGCTCATTTATCATTTCCGGCAACAATTGACACCTGATTCGATTGTCCAGCCAAGAAAAATCTTTTTTGACTTCCTTTTTCCTGCTCGAAATCAAAAACACCGGTACAGGTGGCCAAATTCTACCCCGGATACAATACCTGCACACATACCTCACCTTTCCAGGCCCGGCAGGCTCTACAGCATGATGGCCAAGACCATCTGGCCATCATGCCAGCCCTGTGAACGGAGACGTTCACTGGGTAGGCGGCAAAGAGGGTCGTGTCCTGGATGGGAGAAAATTCGGTCTTGATCGGAAAGGATTTTTCAACAATCATATTGCCAGCCCGTTAGGTTGGTTTTTGGTTAATGTGATGATGGAATATGCCGTTGTTACAAGAATCTAACGGTTTTATTATTTTTTTTGATCGCGGATCGGGGAAAAACAAAGGGTTACCTTGATTTCCAAGCGATTGTTCCCTATAAATATTTTTTGAGTTTTTGTTGCTCTTGCGAAAATGATGTCATTAGAATGATGGCCCGCCCCCTGAAAAGGGTTCTGGTGAAGATCTTACCAAAATTGTCGATCCCAAGCGTTTGAATGAGAGTGAGCAGGTAAACCGCATGGTGTGGGTTGTACCGGATGAAAGTTCTTGAACAACTTATACGCTAAAGGAAAAAAATTATGGCAAACGGAACAGTAAAATTCTTCAACACGACTAGGGGCTTCGGCTTCATCGCTCCTGATGATGGCTCAAAGGACGTCTTTGTCCATATCAGTGCATTGGAAAAAGCCGGAATTCATCAATTAAACGATGGACAAAAGGTTTCTTTCGAAGTTGCAACGAACAAAGGCAAGACCTCTGCTGTGCATATTCAACTACAAGACGAGGCCTAATATCACACATTGATTTTATCATTTTAAAACAGATGTGCGGTCATGTGTTAAGGCATGCTTGTGCGTATTTGCGCAATAGACAATTATGAACAGTTTTAAAGAAATGGGGCTTCCAGAAGCCCTAATTCATACATTGCAACGCATGCAATTTTATGAATCCACTCCCATTCAAGCTGAGGCTATTCCCCTTGCGTTGCAGGGCAAGGATATACTGGGTTCAGCACAAACTGGAACCGGCAAAACGGGTGCTTTTGGCATACCCCTAGTCGCGAGGCTCTTATCAAACCCTCGTGGCTCCGCCCTTGTTATGACTCCAACGCGTGAGCTTGCCACCCAGGTTATGACGCATTTGCAGGCGATGCTAGGTAAAAAATCAAAGATCAAAACGGCATTATTGATTGGCGGTGAATCAATGCCAAAGCAGTTGACACAGTTGCGGAATCGTCCCCGGGTAATTGTTGGTACTCCAGGTCGGATCAATGATCATCTAAAGCGTGGCAGTCTTATGCTGCATGATACTGATTTTCTGGTGTTGGATGAAACGGATAGAATGCTCGATATGGGCTTTATCGAACAGATTGAGAATGTCATGAAATATTTGGCAGCCAAACGTCAGACATTGCTGTTTTCAGCAACATTGCCCAAGAATATTGTTCGTATCGCAGAGAAATATCTCAGCAACCCAACTCGGGTTGCTGTAAGCCCAACATATTCAACAGCAGCTAATATCAAGCAGGATGTAATTAAAGTTAGCGAGGTCGATAAATATCCTAATCTTCTCACGCAACTTAATGAACGCAAAGGATCAGTGATCGTATTTGTAAAGACAAAATACGGCACCGAAAAAATGGCAAAGAAGCTTTCTAAAGAAGGTCATAGTGTGGACGCTATTCATGGGAATTTACGTCAGAATAAGCGCGACCGGGTGATTGCTGGCTTTCGCGACAAAAAATACCGCATTCTAGTGGCAACAGATGTGGCCGCTAGAGGGTTGGATATTCCGCATATTGAGCATGCTATCAATTATGATCTGCCGCAATGTGCTGAGGATTACATTCACCGGATTGGCAGGACTGCGAGAGCTGGTGCAAAAGGTACCGCTCTCAATCTCGTGACGCCTGCAGATGCAAGCAAATGGAATGCAATTGACCGTTTACTTAATCCAGACGCAAACCGTTCTGAAGCTCCCAGGTCAAATAAGAAAAAACGCTTCAAGGGTAAGCGAAAAGGTGATGTCATTCCCCTTTATAGGCACAAGAGGAATAAGAACCGTACAACATTTAAAAGGAAAGCTGCATAGAGTTTCGCCTGATAACGATCCAATAACTATTTTCCCTATGCGGGAATTTGGTCAGAAAGATGCTTGAGCATACTCATTCAACCAGAAAATGTATTGACCAGTTTCATCTGCTCCACAGGTCCGCAGGGATTTGTGAGCAGTTTGGGATTGCCTACCCCCACGGCCAGACATTGTACTCAAGAGACTACAACATTCAGGTGGTTCTTGTTGTAGAGAAACTCGAAATTGCACGATTGGTCTTCAACGCTCGACGTTACCAGGGAAATCAGCACGATTGGTGCTACTTGGCCTTGGAACTTACCAAAGGTGCCGACCTTGGCATTATCCCTGAATACGGAGGAAAGTCATGAACTTCAACCAAGCCGCCTGGAAGAAACATGGGTGGACAAACAATCACATGCAATACAAAACTGACCGATGGTGAATGGGAGTTGACTGAACCATTGTTGCCGGAGCAGGGGCATATGGGAAGGCCCCGCAAGACCGCTTTGCGGAGGATTGTCGATGCCATGCAATACCTTCCTGGTACGGGATACCCGTCCCCCTTTTTCCACTGTCCGGAATTATTTTCATGCCTGGTCGAAGTGCGGTGTGCCGACCCGCATGCTGCAGCGTTTGCAGGACATTGCCCGCCACCCTGTTGGGCGTTCCCCAAGCCCCGGTGCAGGCATTATTGACAGCTAGGGTGTCAAGACCACCGAATGCGGGGGTCCAAGGGGTTATGATGCCGGCAAGAAGATCAAGGGGAGGAAGCGTCATATCATCGCGGATGTTGAAGGTTCCCCTGTGGAGATTGTGGTCCATCCTGCCTCGGTACAGGACCGGGATGGTGCTCCCGGGGTTGTTCAGGGGGCTCTTGCCAGGGCTCCGGGGATCACCATGATTTGGGCTGACAGCGGATATGCTGGCCCCAAACTGGAAATGGCCCTGAAGGAACCGGACATCAGTGTTGATCTTGAAATCGTCCGGAAAGCGAAGGGAGGCAAGGATTTTGAAGTCCTTCCCCGACGATGGGTTGTGGAACGAACCTTTGCCTGGATGGGAAGATACCGTCGCTTGTCCAGGGATTATGAGAGAACCATGGCAAGTTCGCAAGGGCGGGTGACGCTGGCAGCGTGCCGGTTTCTGATACGTCGGATTGTCCGTGTGATAGAGGAAAAGGGAATGGAATCAGTACAATAGCGACTTATGATTCAAACTCTTAGAAAACAATACTAGGCATAGACAGGTGCTAACTGGTCAATTGAAAATAGCCTCGAAAATTCATAAATGCGGGGCTTTTGAGGCTATGCCATTTCGGGTATAGGAAAGTTCGTTTGGTGTAAATGGCGGAGACGAAGGGATTCGAACCCTCGGAACGGTTTCCCGTCCACTCGCTTAGCAGGCGAGCGCCTTCGACCACTCGGCCACGTCTCCGTTGCCAAATGTATACTTTCAAAAAAGGATTTTGAAGACTAGAGGGTTATTTATTCAGTTGGATCGTAGAAATTTTCAAAATCACCCCGAGTTCACAATTATAAAAGCCGGATCAGAATTATATATCCTAAGTTCTGGGATTAAGTTATTAAAACAATTCTGTTATAAAGGAGAAACGGGTTTAAACCATGGGTGAGAAAATGAAGGAAAATACCATTTCGAAAGTCGTATTTGATTGGCAAGACCCATTCCTGTTGGAGGACCAGCTAGAGGAAGAGGAGGTTCTTTTCAAAGATGCAACCAAGGCCTTTTGTCAAAGTGAATTGAGGCCACGGGTAAACAAGGATTATATGGAAGAATCATCCGGTCGGGAACTGTTTTCGAAAATGGGAAAGGCTGGATTGTTGGGAGTAACCCTGCCTGAGGAATATGGAGGGTCTGAGTCAGGTTATGTTACCTATGGATTGGTTGCAAGGGAAATCGAAAGGGTTGACTCGGGCTACCGATCAGCAATGAGTGTCCAATCCTCCCTGGTTATCTATCCTATCTTGGCTTATGGAACAGATGAACAGCGCAGAAAGTATCTGCCCAAGCTGGCTATGGGTGAATTCATAGGCTGTTTTGGATTGACGGAACCGGAAGCAGGATCGGATCCCGGTGGCATGAAAACCATTGCCACTAAAACGGACAGTGGTTATGAACTCAATGGAACCAAAACCTGGATATCTAACTCACCATTGGCTGATGTATTCATTATTTGGGCCAAAATGGAAAACAAGGATGGTCCCATACGGGGTTTCGTTCTTGAGAAAGATTTCAATGGTTTGTCAGCACCGAAAATTGAGGGCAAACTGTCATTGCGAGCATCCGCAACGGGTAGTATAGTACTTGACGGAGTCAAGGTGGGTGAATCTGCCCTATTGCCTGATGCCATGGGTTTGAGTGGGCCGTTTGGATGCTTGAACAGGGCCAGGTATGGAATTGCTTGGGGAACAATGGGTGCTGCCGAGGAATGCTGGATGATTGCCCGTGATTATGGCATGGAAAGAAAGCAGTTTGGAAGACCACTGGCAAATACACAGCTTTACCAGAAGAAACTGGCCGACATGCAGACCGAAATAACCCTTGGTTTACAGGCAGCACTCAGGGTCGGGAGGTTGATGGATAGAAATCTTTTCACTCCGGAAATGATTTCAATGATCAAAAGGAACAACAGTGGTAAAGCATTGGATATCTCCCGGTTGGCCCGTGACATGCTTGGGGGTAATGGGATACAGGCAGAATATCAGGTAATACGCCATTCACAAAACCTTGAGACAGTCAATACTTACGAAGGAACCCATGATATACATGCCCTGATATTGGGAAGGGCTCAAACCGGTTTACAGGCCTTCTTTTAATTCCTAAAAGGGATAGAAAGACCCGCGATTATTCTTCGCTAAGAAGATCGTTGATACTGGCTGAGTAATTAATCAAATCATGATCCTTGCCATACCAGCCGATTATCTGCAAAGATAGGGGAAGATTGGTTTTTCCCTTACCAAAGGGCATCGAGACTGCGGGTAGTTGCAACAGGGTCCAATCCCGGCTGTATAGTGGATCACCAGTAGCCATCAATCCCTTGGGTGCTTCCCCTGAGGTGGCTGGCGCAATGATTACATCATAAAAATTGTACATGAGGGACAAAACCCGTAATCCACGCTCACGTGCACTCAAGGCTTCCATGTAATCTTCATCTGTTCTGGCCAAACCCTCTTCAACCAATTCGATAAATTTTTCACTCAGTTGTGATCGGCGGTTTTCATACTCAAACCTTCGTGATTGCGAAATATCCTTTGTCATGATGGTTTTGTGTGCTTCTGTCAGCAGATTGAACTCCTTCGGATGATCGACATATTTTACCTGTGCCCCCTTTTCCTTCAGAAGAGCAAAACTCTTTTCAAAGTTCACCTTCGCATCCTCTGACAACTCATTCCAATGGGGTCCTTTCATAAAGGCAATTCGTGGCTTGACTTCAGAATTGATACTATTTTGTTGATCACCACTGAGAACACTTCTGGCAAGTTGAAGATCATCAGGAGTTCTAGCTAGAACTCCCAATGAATCGAGGTTGGAAGAAAGTCCCAACACACCGTCAAGACTTAAATAACCGTTGGATGATTTATAGGCAAAAATTCCACAATAGCTCCCTGGCCTGACCAATGAGGCAGCTGTTTGAGATCCCAATCCAAATGGTACCATCTTATCTGCAACTGCAGCTGCCGAACCACTGGAAGAACCTCCCGGGGTATGGGCCGGATTATGTGGATTGACTGTCTTGCCAGGTGTGAAGCAGGCGAATTCAGTAGAGACGGTTATCCCGATTGGAATGGCTCCTGCCTCAGTCAGTCGGTTTATGCATCCAGCATTCTTCTCGGAAATCCTGTTTTGATAAATGGACGATCCCTGGGTAATGGGATACCCTTTCACATCTATAATGTCCTTGACCGCAAAAGGAACGCCTGAAAGTGAACCCTCACTTGGGTTTTTGTCGGCCAATTCAGCCAATTCCAAAGCCTTGTCATAATCAATAAAGGAAAAAGCACCGATCAACTCCTCGCGTTCCTTGATCCTCGCGAGGCAATCCTGCATGACAATCGAAGGAGTTGTTTGGCCAGATTTGATTTTTTTGGCAATTTCTGTTGCCGACAGAAGGTTACTCTTCATTTTCATTGCTTTCCATTTGCTTTAAGGCCTTTTCAAAAAGGGACAGGGGCATGTCGTAAATACCACCCCCAAGCCTTCCTTCCAATCCCTCCTTATCAATTATACCCAGCGAAACCACGGGACATTTTTTCAATTCCACAACCCTTTGGGCAGTTATTCCCAGTTTGATACCCAGACCCTGAAACCCAATATGTTCACTTGCCAACAGGTTTTCCCGAATGTGATGGAAATCCGGAGGTAAAAAGGGTGTCATTTTCTGGTGAATGGCCTGATCAAGGTGAATAACCATTGCCCCCAAGCCATAAATATCCACAAGGGCACTATCTCCTATGGCCCCTAATGCCCTTGTCTGAGACACATCAACGTCAAAGGGGCCCTTCGGTGGTTTGGCATCGGTTGTGATCCATTTCCCTGGGTATGAAGAAAGTTTGATACCGACTTTGCTACCGTTTCCTCCCGCTGTTGTTACTAGGCTTGAGTTGGGTACATTTTCGCCGAGAATCAACATGCATTTTGAAGCAGCCATCCACAGGTTCAGAAACAAGGAAGGACAATTTGAGAAAAATTCCAAACACTTGGCATTGATTGATTCAGCCGGCGAACGGTCCAGGAGTTCATCGATCAATATTCTGGTTGCTTGTGCTGTTCTGCCATGACAATCATCACCCCTTGTAAGGCTCTCGCTAGCAATTGGTATGAGACTGATTCCCTCAGCTAGGCCAGAAGCAAGTGTCTCGGCAAATTCAGAATTAAGCCACTTCAAATGTTCAACCACCTTCATTGATTTGAGTCCCAACCGGGCAGCAGGTGCGTTGCCACCATTTATGGGGGAAAAGGTTCTGACCAATCCACGATGCGCATCATAAATTGCCTGGAGGGGCATTGAAGGAGATACAACGGCAGCCAAAGGTGTAACAACATTAAAATCCTGTGCGGGAAACAATTTTATGTCACCGTTGAGTATCATCTTTTCGGCAGTATCAAGATCACTGGCAAGACCGTCGTAAACGGCTGCGACACAGGCTGAATTCAATATGGGTCTTGTTGGAGGTTCGTCTTCGAACGGAGGGCCGGCATGCAAAAGAAAATTGTCTTCCAGTGGCAGAACATCTCTTGCGAATTCAATCCTGTTCCAGACAGGCTCCCCTACCATGGTGTAATCGAATGCCAGTTGGTCCGGTTGTGTGTTCGAGGCAATCATACCTGATTACTCCTCGGGTATAACCCAGGTTTCACCAAAATACAAAAATGCCGTTGTCGTTTCCATTCCTGCTTGGACCCTGGAACCAATCTTGCCTGCAAGAGCCTGGCCATTGACAATGATTTGGGCGGTTTTGGCTGGTACGAGCAGGGTCGTCATGAAATGTTCCTTGGTTCCGGTTTGTTCGGGAACCAATTCCAGCATCCTGGGTTGTTCCAGATCTTCCCAGACCAGTTCAATCATCAGTTCTGATGCCGAAATGGATTCAGTATATCGATGGCTTGTCGGGTCACCTGACGAGCGAATATTGAAGGCAGGCTGGTACTTGAGGTGATCGTAGGGTCTGGCATCTCTGAAAGCCCCAAGCTTGCCAATGAAATTTTTCATCAAGAAATCGGCAAGTTGTGGATTGTCACCGATCAATAAATTTGGTCTAGAGGCTGTACCATGATCTGATTGCAGGTCAGAATAGAGAAGCAAAAGTTGACCTTGGCCTGCAGGTGACCATGAAACCCTGAAAAACAAGGCCATAGCCGAAAAATCATCTTTGTCATCCTTCAGCAGAATGCCCGGATTTTCGCCGGTCCAATCGACCCTGCCGGGCATGATGGGCGTGTCCAGATGCATAACCTCAACTCATACCCTTGGGTGTTACCCATGTTTCAGATAATGCCAGAAAGGCCGTGCTCATGGTTTTACCAAAAAATTGCCTGGATGTGACAGATCCTTTCAGCGAGGCATTATTGACTCGTATCTGAGCATTTTGAGCTTCTAGAAAAACTGCATACATTTCATGTTCCTTGGTTACGGAATTGGCAGCTGTTAACTCAACGGGAAGGGGTGCTCCCAACTCCTGCCAAATCATTTGAACCTCAATACCTTTGCCCATCAGGGACTCGGTGTATTTTGATTTCAAATCGGTCGGATGTTTGGTTGATCCAAGCAAATCAATCCAGCTCATGTGATCAAGACCGATCCTGCCAACAAAGGTTGGCATTTTGCTTACCCAACCCTCGATAAGCCACATGAACAATCTTTGATTATCTCCAATTATGAAATTTGGAACTTGGGGCCAGCCATCAGGGGTATCAGGTTCACCCAGTACTATTGCTCCTGTCCCGCTGCCATAGGGAGATAAGACTACACGAAAAAACAAACCCAGCGTGGAGTAATCCCCATCGGCATTTTCCTTGAGATAAATTCCCGGATTCTCACCGGACCATTCAATCCTGCCGGAATTAATCGCTGTTCTCATTGGTCCAACTTTGTTCATATTCCCTGAGTTCCTTCACGATAAATTCTTTCCGTTTCCGGCCAGTGAATCTGTCTCCCGATTGATATATTTCGGCAACCTTGAGAGCCACGATTTTTTGAATCGCAGCATCATCCCGCCCGGCCTGAAGTGGTATATTCAACATGGTATCACCACCATAGGTGGGAATCGGATTCTCATAGACATCTGATGGTCTTTGTATATCCTTGCCCCCGGAAAGATCAGTCAGGGCTGATCGGAGTTTCCTTCGGACCTTGGCAACGCCCCTGTCGGTGAAAGCCAGATTTTCCCTTTGGTGGATATTTGTTGGACCTTGTGATACCCAGGCATCATAATCTCCGGGATCCTTTTGTCGAGTCTCATAGTCTCGATCACCACTTTGACCATAAAAATCCGTTTTACCCAATCCAACTTCATTGGGATCAGTCAATCCTCTTGGATCGTCACCCTCTCGAAAGTGCCTCCAGGCAATGACCATCGTTCTGGTATCATCAATCGGCGTAACCCACCTGCTTAACCCGCAGCGGCCAAAGTAACGGGACTTATCAGGGATTGGGAAATGCCCTCCATTCTGTGTAAAACTTGGAAGAAACAGATCATGGACCCTAATCCAGATGATATCTTCAACTCGCCGGGTATTGGTATAGAAATCACCATAATCTCGCTCATGAAACTGGATTTTTGGCATTTCTGCAAAGGCTTCGATAAATTGTGTTCGAACTGCTTTGGTATGCAGGTAAACCACATGGTAGGGATCCCAGGCATTTTCCATTACCTGAAGCCAGTTGCAAGGTGATTCGATCAGGTAGGGAATCATGACATCCCCTTCCTCGTCAAAAGTATCCATGAACGGAAATGGAGGACACAATTCCATGGGTCCCATATAGGAAAAAATCATCCCTTTATATTCCACGACGGGATAGGCTCCCAGACAGGTCTTGTTCTTGACTTGGCTGGCAGGTGGTTCACAAGGTGTTTCAAGGATGGTACCATCAAGAGCGTATTTCCATCCATGATAACTGCACCTTATACCCCCTTCCTCGACAATTCCAAATTCCAGAGACATGTTGCGATGGCAACAATGGAGGTGAACCAGACCAAGTTCCCCCAGTTTTTCACGAAAAAGAACAAGATCTTCGCCAAGTATTCGAATTCGAAGGGGAAGTTCCCCGACTTGCTCCGCCAAGGCAACAGGCAGCCAGAACCTGCGGAAAAATTCACCGCAAGGCTTGCCGGGACCCACTGCCGACAACAACGGGTCCGATCGTACTTGCCACACTTCTTGGCGTGAATGCCCCCTGAAGTTCCTGCTTGTGTATCCTGGATCGTTTGACATAGCCGAATAAGAATGAAATTAAAATGCTATTGATTTTCAGACAATCATTAAATTAAAACCAAAAATCTACAAAGGGAATTATCCTGACTGTTGCTGACAAAATGTCAACAAGTATGGTGAACTTTACCATGAAGACAATTGTATGCATTGGCTGCCAAGCCATACACCAGGTAAATCAGGTATGGATCCTACAGGCAATAGTAGTGAGAAAACCAATCAGTATTCAAATCGACAGGCGATAAATTAATTTGATGAAACATCCAGTTCCCAACCCAGGCATAGAACAGATTGCAGCTCATATGATTGACCCTGACATGGCTTGGCCCCCTCCCATGATCAGACTTGATTCAAATGAAAATGCCCTTGGAGCAAGCCCTCATGTCATAAATACGGCAAAAATGTCTTCATTCGAGAATGAAAGGTACATTCCAAACCAACACAGGTTTTTGGTTCCTGCTCTTGCTGAAAGATTTGGTCTGGATCCCGACAGGGTGGCAATCGGATGTGGTTCCGATGATCTGCTGGCAAGATTGGTGAGATGCTACCTGGGAAGAGGAAGGCAATTGCTAAGGTCACAGAATTCCTATTTGAAAACGCCCCGATATGCCTTGTCAGCAGGTGGCGAACCGGTTCCAGTTAAAGATCAGGATTTTACGGTCGTTGTGGATAACTTTCTTGCCAAGAATTTGGATATCGTCGATATCATTTATCTTGCCAACCCGGACAATCCCTCCGGAACCATGATCCCGTTCAGTGAAATCAAGCGCTTGCACGCCAATATCCCTTCCAGGATATTGCTGATTGTTGATTGTGCTTATGAGGAGTACATAGATGAAGGTTGCTTTGAGCAATTGAGGGGTCTGGTTGAGGCAAACCCAAATGTTGTCTTCACTAGGACCTTCTCAAAGGTATATGGTTTGGCAGGAGCTAGAATTGGCTGGTCCTATTCCTCACGGGAAGTTCAGGACATTATCAATAAGGCAAGTTTGACCTTTCCCCTCTCATCGGCTTCCTTGCGGATGGCATTGGTGGCCCTTGAGGACCAAAGCCACGTCAATTGGGTAAAATCTTATAACAGGAAAACACGAGTGAAATTCACTTCGGCGTTTGAAAAAATGGGCTTGAGGGTCTATCCCAGTCACACTAATTTTCTCCTACTCGAATTTCCAAGGCAGGGGAGTTCGGCAATGGACGCAGAATTATACCTGAGGCAACGAGGAGTTTGGGTCAGAAGATTTGCTTCGAAAAATTATGAATCCACCCTTCGAATTACACTGGGTCTTGAAAACCAGCTGGATCTGGCAGCCGGATATTTGCAAGAATTTCTAGAGCAGGGTTATTGAAATGAAATCCCTCGAATATCCATCCGGCAAGCAAATAATCAAGCAACTCCAGATGGCGGGAGTAAGATATGTCGTTTCATTACCCGATATTGTAACTAGCAGTGGTTTGTTATGGCCCATCGCAAAGAACAATGATTTTGAATTGATCAGGGTATGCAAGGAGGATGAAGGTGTTTCGATTTGTGCAGCGATGTCCTATAACGGTACAAGGGCAGTCCTTCTGATGCAACAGACCGGCTTGATGGATTCCCTGAATTCCATTCGGGCCATAGCCATGGATTATCAACTTCCGGTAGTCATGATGGTGGGATTACAGGGTAAGGAGCCCGAACCGAAACCTGAACAATCCAGCGTCTACGGTGTCAGGATTATTCCATCTGTACTGGAAGCGATGTCGGTTTCCTTCAGCCTAATCCAAGAGCCTTCCGATGCATTTACCATTCAGGGCAGAATTGATTCCTGTTATGCTGATAGCCAACCTCATATATTCTTGATTGGCAGGACACCGGTGGAATGATGCTCAGGGATGAAACACTGATGGCCTTGGGAGAAGTGATCGAAGAGGGTGATATCGTTGTTGCGGTTTATCAGTCCCTGTTTGATTGGATGGAAATCAAGCCTCGCGATTTGAATTATGTTGCGACAGGTGCCATGGGACAGGCTTCTTCACATGGTTTGGGTCTGGCCCTGGCAAATCCTGAAAGAAGGGTGTTAGTATTTGATGGGGATGGTAGCCTTCTGATGAATCTCGGTACCTTGGCCACCATTGGTGAGGCAGCACCAGAAAACCTGTATCACTTGGTATTTGCCAACGGAACCTATGAGGTTAATGGCGGGCACCCAGTTCCTGGTGGCAAAAACATTGATTTTGCTTCTATCGCCAAGGCCTGTGGATATCCACATTCATTCAGGTTTTCCTCACTTCAAAAAATGCAGGGGATGTTGGCCGAGATCATTTCATGCAAAGGGCCGGTATTCATGGCACTGGATATAGAACAGGGAAAAAAATATCCCTGGAAATATGATTATATCCACAGCTCAGAAGCAAGAGACAGGTTTCGCCGGGCACTCAATCGGGGTTGATGGGAAGCTGGCTCACCCCTCCCTCTGTCAGACACATCTGAAGCCCATCATCGGCTGGCAATAGGAGATTCCATCGGTAAATTGGTATTGAGCATCGAATGAGGAGTATCGGTGATATCCAAAACTACCATAACAAACAGATCATTCAGTGTCTGGAATTAACCTGGTCAAAACCGTGGCATTAATGCCAATTAGTGTTAAAAAGACTCAAAACTTATCCAATATAGCTTTTGCAACGGCCAATCCCAGCTTTTGATGACCCACTTTGTCAAAATGAACTCCATCTATTGGTGACACTTCCATATGTTCACCGGCATCCATCCAGATCAAATTGTTCTCATTGAAAAAACCGGGGGCCAATTCCTTCATGTACAAAGAGCGTTTGTTTCCTCCATGAAAAACATCTGACAAGATTCCAACTTCTTTAATGGGTGGTGGAAGGACAATCAGTACCTTGGGTGAAGATTGATCAGGTCCGGTATCAGAGCTGTGAACGGCTTGGGCTAACAATCTGAGGGAAATAAGTATTTCCAAGGCCGGAACGAGGAACCTTGCCTTCAAATCATTGGTTCCAAGCATAATGCACACCAGATCAAGTGGTCGATGGGAATTGAGTGAAACCGGAAGATGTGAGAGTCCATTCATATGCGCTCCATCAATTGGGTCGTCATGAAGGGTCGTTCTACCAGGCAACCCTTCTTCAATTATCTCCCACTCAGGACCAAGAGAATTCCTCAGGTGTCCAGTCCATCTTGTTTCATGATCAAATCTTTCCCGTTGGTTGAGAAAGGTCATTGGAGGTGTTCCATGGGTATTGCTATCGCCATAGCACAGTAATTTGCGAGTCATTTTTCTGCCTTTGGTGTTTTAAATCAGTGAAATTTTCTTTATTTTTCAATCATGCTGTCCAAAGATGATATTTCAAAACTTCCTCTAACTTGCAACCATTGGGGTGCTTATCGAGTCGAAACAAACAATGACCGGATAACCGACTTGTATCCCTTCGAACATGATCAAGATCCATCCCCCATCGGCAGGGGGATTGTTGATGTCCTCTATTCGGAAAACCGAATTTATGCCCCGATGGTCCGAAAGAGCTGGCTTGAAGGGGGACCGGGAACAAATAACCACAAACGGGGAAGTGAACCATTTTATGAAGTCTCATGGGAAAGGGTTGAAACACTTGTTGCCGAGGAACTGAAAAGGGTCATAAGCAAATTCGGCAATGAAGCCATCTTTGGTGGGACCTATGGTTGGGCTAGTGCCGGAAGGTTTCACCATGCACCAAGCCAATTGAAGAGATTTTTGAACTGTCTGGGAGGCTTCACTACCAGAAAGGACAGTTACAGCCTGGCTGCGGGTGAAGTTGTAATGCCTTATGTTCTTGGTCCCTTCATGAAACTCCTGGACCAGGCTACATCATGGTCTTCAATTTCTGGGAATACCGAATTGTTTGTATCATTTGGCGGTGTTCCCTTGAGAAACAGCCAGATCAATTCGGGTGGGTTGGGAAATCACTCGACCAAGCAGGGATTGGAAAATGCCTTCAGGTCTGGAACCAGATTTGTGAACCTGAGCCCCATCGAATCGGATGTACTTGATACTATTCATGGACAATGGATTCCCTTGATTCCAGGGACTGATGTTGCGATGATCCTGAGTCTTGCCAATGTTATGATCAAGGAAGATCTTCATGACAAGGGTTTTCTGACTACCCATACGGTCGGTTACACCAAGTTCAGGGATTATGTCCTCGGCCTTTCTGATGGTATTGACAAAACCCCTGAATGGGCTTCCGAAATTACTGGTGTACAATCGAAAACAATAACGGATCTTGCCAGAAAAATGGCTTCGTCAAGAACCATGATTTCGGTAAGTTGGTCGCTAACAAGACAAGATCATGGTGAACAGCCCTTTTGGGCAGCTACGGCACTTGCCGCCATGCTTGGTCAAATAGGATTACCTGGAGGAGGAATTGGTTTCGGTTATGGAGCGGTCAACACCATTGGTGAAGAACAAATAGTCATTCCTGCCAAATCCATTAGTCAGAAAACCAACCCGCTCAAATCGTTCATTCCAGTTGCCCGTATAAGTGACATGTTGCTGAATCCCGGTAAGGAATACGATTACGATGGCAAGAAGCATATATACCCATTTATTGATTTGATTTATTGGGCTGGAGGTAATCCCTTTCATCATCATCAGGACATAAACAAATTACTTCGGGCCTGGCAAAAACCATCAACAATCATTTTCAACGACTGGTGTTGGAATACCTCGGCAAAACATGCTGATATCATACTTCCCTGTGCCACCTCATTGGAACGCAATGACTTTGCCATATCGAGGAGTGCCTATCTTTTTTACATGTCCAAGGCTGCTGATCCCCCTGGAAAATGCAAAACGGATTATGAAATATTCAGTGGCTTCGCGAAAAAACTCGGCATTTTGGACGAATTCACCGAGGGTCGTGATGAGTCTGATTGGGTTGAGTATTTATACAACCAATCCGTATCAAGATCAGCGGAGGTAGGTATTGAACTTCCCGAATTTGCCACATTCCGTAATAAGGGTTGGCACAGTTTGGAAAAGATAGCCAAGCCACTGGTTTTTCTACAGGATTTCAGAACCAAACCAGAAGAGAACCTCTTACCGACACCATCGGGCAAGATCGAGATTTTTTCAGAGACCATTCAGGGTTATGGCTATGAAGATTGCCAGGGTCATCCCATGTGGTACGAACCAACCGAATGGTTGGGGAATAAATCCACCGAATTTCCGCTTCATCTGATTTCCAACCAGCCAGTTGGCAAGCTTCATTCTCAACTTGACCATGGAACCCATAGCAGATCGCTGAAAAAGAATGGTAGGGAACCCATCATGGTTAATCGAAAAAACGCCGATGAGAGGGGAATAAAATCTGGTGATAACTTAAGAATCTATAACAGCAGGGGCAGTTGTTTGGCAACAGCAGTGGTTTCCGACAGGATTCTTGAGGATGTGGTTCAAATGAGTACCGGTGCTTGGTATGACCCGGAAATGCCAGGGCTTATCGGAAGTATATGTCGACATGGAAACCCGAATGTTCTCACTTTGGACAAAGGAACATCAAGCTTGGCCCAAGGGCCCTCAGCACACACCTGCCTGGTTCAGATAGAGAAATACTCGGGAGAAATCTCGAAAATCAGGGCATTTGAACTACCTGATATTCTACACCACGGGTAGGTTTGTTTCTTTATAATCAGTTACAGTCTTAATTTACTATGTGTACCTATATCAATCAAGTATATAGAAGATTCATCATATTCATATGTCAAGACCATATCATCTCTAATATGTGAATCCCATATTCCTTTCATCTTTCCTTTAAGTGGATGATTTTTATATTTTGGTGGTATAGGTTTTCGGTTTTTCAGATAAAGTAAAAAATCTTGAACTTCTTCTTTTAATGTTGGTATTTGTTTAATCCGTTTTTCAAGATTTTTATCGTATTTACTTGAAGTGTAAACTTTTCTTTTTGGTTTTTGCGATTGAACTAAGTTTTGCTTTAGATTTTTCTTACCGACGTCCCTTTTTTTCTTCATTAATTGTATTCTTTGGCTAATCGCAAGTTCTTTCTAGAGCGAACATCTCGTATTGCTTGAACAAATTCAGGATCTTTTAACCGAGAAGCATATTCGGGATTTTGCCTAGCAGCCACATCTGCATCTTCATCAGTGAAGTAGTCATAATTTTCAGGTCTCGAATTAGAAACAACATTTACGGCTTCATTATTTATTACATTTTTTTTATTCGCTGATTCAATAGGTTCTGTCAGACTCATCGGTTCTCTCCTAATTGATGAATACATTCAATCA